>JACSRR010000202.1 GCA_014879635.1 Ignavibacteriaceae bacterium
AATAAACTACAAGGAATACTTAATTAAAAAAAATAAAATAAAAATGACCATCTTTAAAAAACTACTCTTTTTACAATTAATATTTATATTAACTCTTACAGTAAAAATTCAGAATATAAATGCACAGGGATTCACATATGTACCATTAAATTCAGCTAATGTACAAATCCCAAATATTCCGGATTCAGTTCAGGTTGTACAGATCCAGGGAATAATTACAAATACCTCTTCATCAGATCTCAATTTCAGATTCGCAAGATTGCAGAATAATTTACCGGCTGGCTGGGAGACACAAATGTGTTACGATCTTTGTTATGCTCCGTTTATAGATACTATATCTCTTCCGGAAGATCCGGCTTATTCTATTCCTCCGGGACATACAGATACAATGTTCTACATAGATTTTTCAACATTTGGCTTAGGGGTGGGAACTTCAGTAGTAAGAATGTATAACACAGACGATCCTTCTCAATATGTTGAAAATACATTTACAGTAGAAGTTACAAGTGTAGGTATAAGTAATATTTCAAGTATAGCAGAGAGTTATTCGCTTAGTCAGAATTATCCTAATCCATTCAATCCTTCAACAAACATAAATTTTTCAATACCAAATTCCCAGTCTGTAAGTTTGAAAGTATATGACATTCTCGGAAATGAAGTTGCAAATTTGCTGAATAATCAACAACTTTCTTCAGGACAATACAGGATTGATTTTAATTGTAATTTTATTTCAATATCAAAATGTTATAGATTTAAATAACACAATTTTATCATTAGTTAAAAATCAAAATGGAAGTAATAAAATATACACCCGAATGGAAGAAAAAGTGGGATAATTTTGTTTTAGAATCAAACAACGGAACAATGTTTCACCTTCAGAAATTTTTTGATTATCATCCGGAAGGGAAATTCAATTTTAATCATCTGATCATTCTTGAAAAAGGCGAAATTGTGGGTGTTTTGCCCGGAGCAATAAATAAAGAAGGGGTATTCGAATCTCCCGTAGGTGCTTCTTACGGTTCAATAGTGACTCAAGATATTAGATTTGGAAAGGCACTCGAAATTGTTGATACAGTGATTGATTATGGCAAAAAGAACGGATATAAAGGGTTTTTATTAACTGCAGCCCCTGATGTGTATGAACAATATAGAAATCAAAGCCTTGATTTTGCTCTGCTTTGGAGAAATTTTAAATATGAATTGCACTACATTTCAAGCGCCATAAAATTAGAGAAAGAGAGAGATATTCTCGAAAGATTCCAATCCACTTTCAGAAGAAATATAAGAAAATCTTTTCGTGAAGAAGACATGGTGGTTAAAATTAATAGTCGATATGACGAATTTTACCCAATTTTAGTGGAAAATAAAGCCCGCCACGATGTCAAACCCACTCACTCGCTTGATGATTTATACAAATTAGAATCTCTTATGCCTGAGCGGCTTAAACTCTTTATGCTTTACTATAAGGATAAGCCGATAGCGGGTTCTTCGCTTTTTATTGCAAATAAATTTGTTACACTCTGTTTTTACAACATGTTACTTTACGATTTTGACTATTTAAACCCTATACAGAGAATAATGTATGAGGTTGTTAAGTGGTCAACAGACCATGGCTATAAATATGTTGATATCGGCGTTTCACAAGATACCAAAGCAGCAAACCCAATGACACCAAGCATGGGACTAATTGAGTTTAAAGAGAAATTTGACGCAAAAACCGTTATGCGAAACACCTTAAAATTAGTTTTTTAATGGAATCAGCCCTAATTGTTTTCCTCGGGAATATCAATTATGATACACGGGTAAAAAATTTCTACGATTCACTTACCGCTAAAGGAGTTATCGTTTCGGTAATTTGTTTTGATTGGATTGAGGGAGATACTACTTTTCCCGGTAAAAATGTGAAGATTTACAAATTATCCAAAAGTTCACCTCTACTGTTCTATCCAAAATTTATTTTTTTTACCATTTATAATCTGCTGAAATTTAAGGGGAATAAAATTTTTGCAGAAGATATTTACACTCTACCGTTAGCCGTAATTGTTGCCAAATTAAAACGAATAAAAGTTATTTACGACTCAAGAGAGTTGTTTGCTTTTTTAGCCGGACTAAAAAATAAAAAAATGACGCAGAGGATACTGACTTTTATAGAGGAGAAGTTTATACGGAAAACTGAAAAAATTATTGTAACAGGCAGTATGGATGGTGTTTTTATCTCAGAACGGTATAATTTACACAAAGAGAAGATTATTGTTCATAGAAACTTACCTTTTTATACTAATTCCGAAATTGTAAAAATTGAGGACGGAGTTAAAATTGTGTTAGCTTATCAAGGTGTTTTAACCGCAGGAAGGGGATTAAACAACTTATTCAAAGCTTTGTATCAAAATTCAAACTACACTCTTGAGATAACCGGCTCAGGTGATTCTTTAGAAAAATTAAAAAATGATGTCAGTTCTCTCAATTTAGTTGACCGTGTAAAATTTAACGGCAGGGTTAATCAAAATTTGTTAACCGGTTATACTAAAAAGGCTCACATAGGCACTGCTTTAATTGAGAACTTGAGTCTTAGTTATTATTACGCACTACCAAACAAACTTTTTGAATTTATTAATGCAGGTAAGCCCGTAATTGTTAGTAAATTACCTCAAATGGTTGAGATTATCGAAAAATATGATTGCGGTTGGGTGGTTGATTTAGAAAAAGAAAACGACCTTGAAGAATTACTTGATCACTTGTATAATTCCAAATCCGAAATTGAAGTAAAATCACAAAATTGTTTAAAAGCTGCGAAGACATTGAATTGGGAAGTTGAGTTCGAAAAGAACTTTGAGGCTCTTTTCGGCAAATAACAATAATATTTTTTAGTTACCGGAAATAGCCGGCTATTTTTTGAAATTTAGAATAATATGAACCGGTTTATTTAGTACAAAATTTGCACACTTATCTACAAATTTCCAGAGTGGGAAGTTTAAATATTTCAGAAAAGTGTATGTTCTCGCAAAAATAAGGAATTTGTTGCCAAAGGTACCCCAATACAATTCACCCCCCTTAAATTCCTTAAAAAATTTCGATAATACAATTTCGTCAAACGAATGAATGTGGGCGTGTAACGGAGTTTTTTTATTGCAATGAATGCACAACGAATAACTTAAAACCTCTTTGTACGGAGTTGTTATTATTAATCTACCCTCTTTTTTTAAAACCCTTATCAGCTCAGCAACAAACGCTGCAGGGTCAGGAATATGTTCAATAATTTCTGATGCTACAATATAATCGAACGAATTTTCTTTATAAGGAAGATTAAAAGAATCATTTACGACTCCGAAATGAGAACCTGATTGATTAACCGCTCTCGCTTTTTTTACATTTACTAAAGAAATATCGGTAGAAAAAACGGAGTAGTTTTTTGGCAACAGTTCTTTTGCTAACCACGCCGAACCACATCCGATATCTAAAACAGAATTTCCGTCAGTACCTTTAATTTGCGAAAGAATATATTCATGCACTCTGCGTTCATCGTGTTCGGTTGCTCCTTTTCTCGGTGTAAAATAATCAAACTCGATAGCATCTTTTTTGTAGTGTTCTATGTAATCGAAACCGGCTTTTTTCATTATTTTTGAGTAAATTTTGAAGAGTTAATCCTAATTTTACGAAAAAAAATATTGTTAAAGAATAAATTAGACAAAAAACGAATTTTAATTATTCGACAAGATAGAATTGGTGACACTGTTGTTACAACAGGAATGCCCCGTGAAATCAAAAATAATTCTCCCGGTAGCTTTATAGCGGTATTGGTTAGAGAACAAACAAAACCGGTTTATGAGAATAATCCTTTCGTAGATCAGATATTAACACTTCCTAAGGAATACACTTCCGGAACATTAGCAAAACTTCTGAAACAATATAATTTTGATGTAGCACTCCTGCTACTACCGGATAAAATTATATGTTATGCATTGTTCAGAGCCGGAATAAAAAAACGAATTATGACCGGAATCAGACCATATTCAATTATTACTTTCACTCATAGCGTTTCAAGAAACAAATATTCGGAACGGAGGAAAGAAGGCGATTACTGTATGGACTTGGTGAGATATTTAGGGATCCAAACAGAGGATTTTACTGCAAAAATATATCTGAATAACCATGAAGAGAAAATTGTTGAGTCTGAAAAAGAGAAGAACAAACAAGACGGTAGAATTTTTATAGGTATTCATACCACAAGCGGAAATTCTGCGCCCAATTTGAGTCACATAGAGTACCGTAAATTGGCGGAATTATTGGTGGAGACTAAAAAATTCAGAGTAAAGATTACCGATTTACAAGTTCCGGAACCGGTAAAACAGATACCCGGTGTTGAGTATGTAATATTACCCGAATCACTCAGAGAATCTATAGTCAACTATGCTAAATTAGATGTTTTAGTTTCTAACTCAACAGGTCCTATGCACATAACAGCTGCGTTAGGAGTAAAGACGGTAAGCGTATTTTGTCCTTTACCTGCTTGCGAACCGGCGCTTTGGGGTCCGACCGGAAATGATCCTCTCTTTATTCTTCCGGAGGAGAACTTTTGCGGTACTGTTTGCAGCGGTGACCCAAAATCGTGTGATTTTAGCGGAAAAGGGGGAATATCAGCTCAGAAAGTTTTTAATAAAATAATGGAGATTTACTCGAAATAATTCAAATTTCAAACGGTAAAACAGATGTTAAAACTTTACAATAGCGAACTAAATTCAGAATTAAACAAATATCGCGGATTATATTCCTCAGAAACAATAAGCGAAGAAGAACTTCAAAAATTACCTTCTCATCTTCAAAAATATTTCAAAGTCACCGGTTACAGCCAATCAATAAAAATATTCAATGCAGAAATTGTTTGGAAAAGCAGTTCAATAAGATTTGAAGCAGGAAAAAAGCCAATTCCCTTAAAGACACTTCAATTTAACTCGGTAGTTGAGCCATTTAGAATTGCGTATATGAAGGCACTTTTATTTGGTTTTATCCCATTTGAAGGAAGGGATAAATCTGCTGAAGGCTTTGGGCACATGTATGGAAAATTGGCTAAAATAATCACAATTTTTGATGCAAAGGATAAAGAAACGGCTACATCGGCATTAATAACATTATTTGCTGAATCCTTATTGGTTCCCGGTTATGTTTTTCAACCTTACATTAAATGGTTGGGCGAAGATAAACACTCTGTTACGGGAAAAATAAATTATAAAGATTTGCACGCAACCGGAAGATTTTATTTTGATGACGCAGGTTTTTTCACTCATTTTGAAACTAACGACAGATTTTATGCGAGCTCTAAAGGAAAGTACTATAATTATCCTTGGCATGTTTACATTTTTAATTATAAAAAACAAGGGGATTTATACATTCCGGCAAAAGTTTCAGCCGAATGGGATCTTGAAGGTAAACGATTTGAGTATTACACAGGTGAGATTGAAAAAATCAGATTCAATATTTAAATGATATTTTTTGACAACACAAAACCGGTTTTCAAAGTTAAAAATAAGTGAAAACAGGATAAAATCAGTCAAATAACGGTAAAAAGTGTTCAAAAAAATTACTAAGTAATTATATTAATTGCTTTTAAGGGATAAAATAAATATCTTTGTAGTTCTTTCAAAACGATTTTTGTAATAACGGAGAAAAAATGACAAAAGCTGACATAGTTGACAGAGTAGCCGAAGGCACAGGACTAACAAAACTGGAAACAGAGGCTGTTGTTGAGGGCTTCTTCAGAACTGTAATTGAAGCTCTTTGCCAAGGTAACGGTATTGAAATTAGAGGTTTCGGAACTTATAAGGTTAAGAAAAAAGCCGGAAGATATGCAAGAAACCCTAAATCAGGTGAAAAAGTATATGTAGATGACCACTTTGTTCCGGTTTTTAAGTTTTCGAAAGATTTCAAGGGTCAAGTTAATAACAGCATGAAAGAAAAAAACGGTTAAAGATTTGAATATAAAATGTAATTCTTGCGGATTTGAGTCAGATAAGGCATTTAAATTTTGCCCCGAGTGTGGCACGCCTCTCAAAGAAATTCAGGTTGAGGTAATATCTGTACCGGAAAAAAAGTCGGTAAATTCTTCTTCTGTTGAATGTAAAAATTGTGGTGAGCTTAATTCAGCTAATGAAAAATATTGTATCTCCTGCGGTTTTCTCGTTAATCCCGAAATTGAAGAAGTTCAGCCTGCCACTACTGAAGTAAAAGCCGGTACAGAAAGAAAAAGTATTAAAAACCAAACTCCTGTTAAACCTCCCCAAAAACAAGTCGATTTTTTAGACGGTAAAAAGCTTTATTTGGCTTTTGGTTCGGTACTGGTGATTGGGATTATATTATTATTAGCATCCGGAGTCTTTGATACTCCTAAACCAAAACAATTCCAGGGTACTACAGGAAATACACATATTCACGACCATGATATTGAGGGTGCTGCAAATTTATTGGCTGAATTAAAAACTAAGGTTAATGCATCGCCTAATGATACTGCTCTACTTGCACAATACGGACATGTTTTATTTGACAACCGTTTGTACAAAGAAAGTATAGAAATATATGAAAGGTACTTAAAAATTAATCCAAATGAACCTGATATTTTAGTAGATTGCGGTGTTGCTTATTTTAACATTGCCGATAATGCTAAAGCTGAGGAATACATGAAGAATGCTATTAAGATTGATCCTAAACATCAAATAGCGTTGATGAACCTTGGCATAATATATTTACGAAATAACAAAATGGCAGAATCCAAAAATTGGTTTCAACAGGCTTATGATATAAATCCAAATTCCGAAGCCGGTAAAAATGCCAAACAACTTTTAGAGTCTCACTAATTTTAATTCAAGGAGAAGTAGATGCCCTGCGGTAAAAAAAGAAAAAGACATAAGATGTCTACTCATAAGCGTAAAAAGAGATTACGCAAAAATAGACACAAGAAAAAGATAAGATAGTTTAAGATTTTACTCAGATATCTGAGAATTATAAGTCTTTAGCCACGCGATTTATTTAATAGTAGAACGCGTGGCTTTCTTGTTTATAATTTGGATTGTAGATTAGTAATGATTAAAAAATCATTTTAGCAAGAGCTAAAAATTTTCTAAATTTACGAGTTGTTCTTTAAGAATTAATTAGAATTATAAAAGCCACCTTAGCTCAGCTGGTAGAGCAATTCATTCGTAATGAATAGGTCGCCGGTTCGAATCCGGCAGGTGGCTCAACACAATCAACAATAGCATAAACAATAGCCTGTCAGATTGAACAACACCTTGACTTACAATAAATATTTTACTCACCCTCTCCCAAAAATTCCCGTGCTCTGATTAATGCTTCGTCAATGTTGCCAAACACATTATTTTCGCCTATAGTATCAAGAAAACCGGATTTCTGTAATGCTACTAATGGTTGAGTATGAACCCCGGAGAGAATTAAGAGAGTGTTCTCCTTTTTTGCATCATTATACACATCTTCAAGAACTTTAATTCCTGTTGCATCAATTGCTAATACATTTCGCATTCTTAAAATTCTGACTTTTGGCGGATTTTCAACTAAACGCATCGCTTCTTTGAATTTTTCGGCGGCACCAAAGAAAAAAGGACCATTGATTTCGAAAACTTCGCAGCCTTTAGGGACAGATTTTTTCTGTATAGCCATTGGGTCGTTCGGGTCTTCTTCAACTTCGCTAAATTCTCGCGTTATTAAGCCAATGTTTGCAACATCGGACATTCTTTTCATAAATAAAAATGCTGAAAGTACCATTCCAACCTCAATTGCAATTGTTAAATCGAATATAACAGTTAGCCCAAAAGTTGTTAATAAAACTGCAATATCGCTTGTAGGATATTTTAACATTGCCTTGAATGTTTTCCACTCACTCATATTATAAGCCACAATTACTAAAATTGCAGCTAATGCCGGCATAGGGATAAGCATAGCATATTTACCGAAAAAGAGTAAAATCAGAAGTAGAACTAATGCATGAATTATACCGGCAACGGGAGTTTTACCTCCGTTTCTGATATTGGTAGCGGTTCGAGCAATAGCACCCGTTACAGGTATTCCGCCAAAAAGCGGGGTTACTAAATTTGCAACACCCTGAGCTACAAGCTCCATATTACTTCTGTGTCTTCCTCCTGTCATACCATCGGCAACAACGGCAGAAAGTAAAGATTCAATAGCAGCCAATAAAGCGATAGTAGTAGCAGGTAAAATCAAATTCTTGATCATTTCAAAATTGATATCAACAAAAACAGGTGCAGAAATGCCCCCCGAAATTTCGCCAAACTTTTGCCCTATTGTTTCAACCGGAATATTAAACAAGGAAGTAGCAACCGTGGCAACAATTATTGCAATTAAGGAACCCGGAATCTTTTTAGTAATTTTATTCCAAAATATCATAATAAGAAGACAGATAACACTCATACCAATAGAATAGGGATTAATTTGGTTAAAGTGTTCTGAATAGACTACCATTTTTTCGAGAAACTCTGAAGGGATTTTTTCAATAGGTAAGCCGAATAAATCTTTTATTTGTGTAGAAAAAATTATTAATGCAATTCCGCTTGTAAATCCTACAATAACGGGGTGGGGGATAAATTTAATCATCGAACCAAAGCGGGCAAATCCCATAATAACCAAGATTACGCCTGCCATAAGTGTTGCAACGGTTAAACCGGTAAATCCGTAATTTTGGATAATTCCGTAAACAATAACAATAAAGGCACCGGTAGGACCGCCAATTTGAACCCGGCTGCCTCCAAGAAAAGAGACTATAAAACCGCCTATGATTGCGGTAATAATTCCTTGCGTTGGGGTTACACCAGAAGCAATACCGAAAGCAATTGCTAACGGTAAAGCTACCACACCAACAATTACCCCAGCTACGGCATCTTTCCCTAAGTCTTGTAGAGAATAATTCTTTAAAACCGTGAAAAGTTTAGGAACAAACATTCAAATAACGAGCAGCAATGCTTAACAATTCCGGTTAAGCGCTACACGGAATAACATTATCGATAGCAGTTATATACCATCTGCCGTCAATGTAGGAAAAATAAATTTGAAGTTTGTGAAAGAACGGCGGATTTTCAACTTGTATTATACCCATACTTATTGAGTTTTCGCATTCTCTCATTAAATCAACCTGTACATTAGTATAACTATTAGAGGGTAAATTATCTAACCACCTTGTCAGAATTCTATCGGCACCTGATAACTCTTTCGAAAAAGAACCGGTTTTAGTCCATGCGTCTTTATCACATAAGTATTTAGGAAAATCTTCGGGAGAAAGTGGGTAAACTAAGGGTGTAAGGTCAATATATTTATATGCGTATAGATCTTTAAAAGATCTGAAGTTTTTAATTGTAACAAGGGCGCCCAAGTTTTCTGTGACAAAAACTCCATATCTTGGATGTATGTAAGATTCTAATTCAACCATATTTTTTTGTTGAAGAAGAACTATCACAGAATTATAGGTATTAAAGAAAGCGGTATAATTTGTTGGTCCGGTATGTTTATCCGGTTTAGACCCCACCGGTTGAAAATCTTCATTAATGACAATTTCGGGAATATAAACTTTTTCTTCAGTGTAATCTGTAGCATAGTCAGGAGTACCGGTAATCATTTCGGGAATTAGAGGTAGAATCCAGACTTCGGTGATACCCGTTAATTCAATCATTTCTTTTTGATACAATTTAGCCGACTCTTGGTCTTGGAATTGCCCTGAGCAGATTCTGTAAAGCTCTTTTTCATAAGGCTTCATTCTAAAAATTTTACTTCCGATACCCATATTAATGAACCGGTTTCTTAGTTTTTCTGCACCCGGTAGCGGTAAGGCGCTTGCAAGTACAATCGAATAACCTCCTCTTACAGGGTCAATATCACCTTTATCCAATTTATATTCAATTTCGGCAACATATTCCTGAAAAAAAGAAATATTTACTAAATTTGTTGTTGGAGATGCGAAAGTGAAATTTGGGAAAGTTGCAAAGAGAGTAATTAACAAGGTTGCTTTAAAAAATAAAGCTGTTTTTATTCCGGGTATATTTTTTGATAACATAGTTCTTCAAAAATTCAATTATTTATAAAGAAAACCGGCTTACCGTACATTTACAATTAAAACTTATAAGCCTATTTAAATCTAATAAAAAAAAATCAAAACTACCAATAATGAAATAAAGATAATTTCAGTAAATTAGGAGTTTAAATTTTGAACAAAATTATTGAATGGCTAATACAAGTAATTACGAGAAAGTAGTTTTAGAAACCGTTGCCGTGAGCGATGTTGGCAGAGTTAGAGATCATAATGAAGATGCATTCGGGTATGCCTCAGGTGATTTTGGCTCTGTTTTTATTGTTTGTGATGGCGTAGGCGGTAATCAGGGTGGTTCAACTGCTTCAAAAACTGCCGTTAATTCAATTATTGATCATTTCTCAAAAATTAACGGCGAATACAATCTCTTTAGAGAATCAAGAGAGGCAATGAATTATGCTAACAAGAAAATTCTTGATCTGGCTTCAAGTAGTAGATACCTTTCAGGTATGTCAACAACTGCTGCTTTTTTATTAGTTTGTGATCAACTTGCCTTAATTTCTCATCTCGGTGATAGTCGTGTGTATTTATTCAGGCATAAACGCATTTATCAGCTCACTAAAGATCACTCTGCTATCGAAGAAATTAAAGATAAAAAAATGGGAAGGGTTTCGAAAGCCGAAACTCAAGAGTTAAAACATGTAATAACCAGGTCTTTGGGTACAAATAAACTGCTTGTTCCCGAAGTATCGGAAACCTTTCCGATTTACAAAAATGACATTTTTTTGATTTGTTCTGATGGGCTCATAAACCAAGTTACTGAAAAAGAAATCAAGTCAATTTTATCAAAGTACTCTATAAATGATGCTGCTCAAAAACTTGTAGATTGGGCTAATGTGAACGGAGGAAACGATAATATAACTATTCAATTAGTAAAGGTTGCTTCGGGACCCCCGCTTCCAAAAGATTATTTTGATGATAATCCGGTATTTAAAAACGACATTAAAAGCAAAACTTTAATCTATTCAACTGTTGCAGCCTTAATAGGAGCTATAGGGCTTTTAGTTTACGCCGCTTATAAATTGATAATGCGATAAGTTTTTTTCGCACCTTTTTATCCCTTCTGAATATCACAATTAGTTATCCCTTTATTTATTACATTTCTTTGTTAAACTTTAAATATTAAAACCCGGGACAAAAATGAACAAAAAGTTATATATTGCTTTTATCCTTGCCGCCTTCATAATTTCAGGATGTGGAAAAAAGGCAGAGGAACATTATGCAGAAGCCTCCAAATTGAGCAAAGAAGAAAAATATGAAGAGGCTATTAAAATTTACGAAATGATTTTGAAGGATTACCCCAAAGACAAATATGCCTCAGTATCAGCTTACGATTTAGCCGTTATCTATCAAAGTTTGGACATTAAAAACTTGACCCGTGAGCAAAGATTAAACAAAGCTATCGAATATTTTACTATGGTTTTTGAAAAATTTCCTGAAAGCGCCGAAGCTCCTAAAAGTCTTTTTACGGCAGGATTTATTTACGCTAACGAATTAAACGATTATGACAACGGTACCAAATTATATAAACTCTTTATCGAAAAGTTTCCGACTAATGAGTTAGCCGCTTCGGCTCAAATAGAGTTAGATAATATGGGACAAAGTCCTGAAGAAATTTTGAAAAAAAATATCCGTTAATCAAAATTGGAACAAAACACCAAAGATTTTAAGAAGTTTTTAGACCCGAAGATTATTTCGGGTCTTTATTCTTTAGATATAAAGACAAAATTTATTGTAGAAGGCTTTCTTTTGGGATTACACCGCAGCCCTTACCACGGTTTCAGTATAGAATTTTCGCAACACAGACCGTATATGCAAGGCGATGCACTTAAAGATGTTGATTGGAAAGTTTTTGCAAAAACCGATAAATACTTTGTTAAACAATACGAAGAAGAAACAAATCTTAGATGCCATATTTTATTAGATACAAGCAAATCAATGACTTTCAAAGGTAGTTCAGAGATCTCCAAATTAGAGTATGGATCTTACTTAGCTGCTTCTTTAAGTTACTTGCTGATTAAGCAGAACGATGCTGCGGGTTTAGTTTTATATTCAGATGTGATAGAAAAATTCCTGCCTCCAAAAGCATCCAATAATTACCTCGCCGAAATTATTAAAACACTCTCAAACATTCAGTCAAGCGGAAAAACAAACACGCCCGGATGTTTGAATGCAGTAACCGAAAAAATTAACCGGCGTGGGTTGGTTATAATTATTTCCGATTTTTTTGATGATTTAGATTCAATTTTGAATGCCGTTAAAAAATTCAGATTTTCTCATAACGAGGTTATTCTTTTTCAAATCTTAGACCCTCTTGAAAGAGATTTTGCCTTTAAAAATGATTCTGTTTTTATAGATTTGGAAACCGGTGAAGAGATCACTACGCAGCCTTATCAAATACAAAGAGCTTACAGAGAAGCTTTTCAAGAATTTCAAGCCAAATTAAAAAAGAATTGTGTTAACTCGGGAATTGATTATAATCTTATCGACACTTCAAAATCTTTGGATACGGCACTCCTCACTTTTTTGCAGAAAAGAAGTAAATTAGGTTAGTTAAGCTCAAATCAGATAATCACTGTTTTTTGTTATGAGCTCTTCGATTTAAATTAACTACTTGAGAATTTTTAGCAACCCTATCAAACCGCTTACCATTATCTGACCGCCAATACAAAATAATATAAATGAGAAAAATTTCATAACCATTGTTCTTACATGCAACGGCAGTTTGTTTATGATAAAATCTGAGTAACCAAAACAAAAATAAATTGTAATGCCATTTAAAACAATTGCAATTATATAAGATAAATAGTAAGTGAAAATCATATCTGATTTAACTGATAAAGCTTCGGCACTTAAAGTTATAACCACGGCAAGACTTCCGGGTCCAACCGTCATCGGAAAAGTTAGCGGATAGAATAATTGTTCCTTGTACTGTTTAGCAATATCTACATTACCCTGATTTGATTCTGTTGCTTGAGTTTGTGAATCACGAACCGAGATTGATTTATAACCCATTGTTGCAATTAACAATCCGCCGCAAATTTGTACCACCGGAATAGAAATTCCAAAAAAATTCAAAATAAAAGCACCCGTTAGTAAACCACCTAAAAGCAGAATCAAACAATAAACGGCTATTTTTTGGGAATAAATTCTCCTTGTTTTGGAATCAAGACCCGCAGTTTGATTTAAGAATAACAACCCCGTTCCTAACGGATTAATCACATGAAACATAGCCATGTAACCCAAAGGTATAAGAATAAGCATACTATTTAATAAATCGCCCATAAAGTCACTTGATACTAATTTGTGGTTGGATAAAGATAAAAAATATGTCCGGAGAAAATAAATTCTCCGGACTAAAAAATTAATCTAAAAGTTTTTCAATTTCGAAAAAGTATTTATCAATATACTCTTCGGCTTCGCATTGTGATTTAGCTTCTGTAATAACTCTGATAATCGGTTCAGTGTTAGATTTTCGAAAATGTACCCAATGATCGGAGAAATCAATTCTCAAACCATCTTCGGTATTAATTTTTTCAGAAGAGTATTTTTTAATCAGTGTGTTAATCACTGCATCGGGAGAACCGCCCGTGAGCTCAATTTTTTTCTTTGCAATGTAATATTGTGGAAGTGATTGTTTGAACTCGCTCAGTTTTCCGCCAAATTCTGCTAATGATTGGAGAGTGAAAATAGTGCCGACTAAAGAATCCCTGCCGTAATGGAGAGCGGGATAAATAACACCGCCTGAGCCTTCGCCGCCTATTACCGCATTAACTTCTTTCATTTTATCTACAACATTTGCCTCGCCTACAGAAGAACGAAAAACTTCACAACCCGCTGCTTTTGCAACATCGTCAACCGCTCTGGTAGTAGAAAGATTTGCAACTCCGTTCCCTTTATTTTTCGAAAAAACAAACTTCATTGCAAGAGTGATAGTGTTTTCTTCGCCAAAAGGCTGACCTTTATCCGTAATAAGAACTAAACGGTCGGCATCGGGGTCAACAACAATAGCGAAATCAGCACCATGCTCAAGAACTGCTTTCATTGTTTCTGTTAAATTTTCTGGGAGAGGCTCGGGTAATCTTGGGAAAATACCGGTTTTTTCGCAATTTAATTCGATAACTTCGCATCCTAATTCTCTAAGCAAATCAGGAATTACATATAAACCCGCACCATTTACACAATCTGCAACAACTTTGAATTTTTTCGATTTAATCAACTCTTTATCAATGTATTGCATATCAAGAACGGCATTTTTATGGATATTAATACCTTCTTCATATACCGTGTACTTACCTATTTTATCCCAAGAAACATAAGGCTGAGGCGTATTTAACATCTCAATAAGAATTTTATGTTCTTTTGGCGACATAAACTGCCCTGTACTATTCAACAATTTTAAAGCGTTCCATTCATTGGGATTATGGCTTGCTGAGAAAACAATACCGCCGTTTGCGTTTAATTTTTTTACCATAAATTGAACTGTTGGGGTGGGGCAGATTCCGATATCGATAACATTTAATCCTTTTGCAAGTAATGTGCCTGCCGTAATTGAGCGGACAAACTCGCCAGTTATTCTTGAATCTCTACCGATTACAACAGTACCTTCTTTAACAAAATCAGCATAAGCAGAAGTGTATTTAACTAAAGTTTCGGGGTCTAAACCATCACCTACAATTCCGCGTATTCCGGAAATACTTACCATCAAAGTGGCCATTAATTCTCCTAAATTAGAAATATAAAAAACAACTTTCAAATATAAAATTTTCTAATGAGGTTATTAAAGGAAAGTTTTAATTGGGTGTTAGACATTCTTTAATAAATAATATATGATTAATGTGCTGTAAAAAATAATTAAACCGCAAAGAAAGCCAAAATTAGTAAAGGCAGAAGTTCTTTTTGTTAGATTGCTTCTAAAATGAAAGAAATTAGAAA
>JACSRR010000158.1 GCA_014879635.1 Ignavibacteriaceae bacterium
CTACCCACTATCTAATGCTGTCAACTTAAGGAAAAAGTAATAGAAAGGTATAAGAAGGAAAAGATTATTAATGAAAAAGGATAAGGGAATTTAAATTTAGATTTGACTGTTATTTAAAAGAAAAAGGTTTTGATATGATAAAAATCCAATTTGACAAATATATCATTTTATTAATAGTGATGAATTTCACAACCTGTGCAGAGAAAAATCATCAAATTTTACTCGAAATAGAAAAATGCCACTCACTCATTTGGTTTTCTTCATCTTTAAGGGTATAAGTAAATCTATAACCGTTGAATTAGAATCATTTTTTTCTTCATTAGGAATTTCCGGTAATAAAATTACAAAACAAGCATTTTCAAAATCTCGAATGAAGTTAAAACCGGAGGCATTTGTAACCCTTAACGATAAATTTATTGAAGAAATCTATAAAAACAAACATCGGTTATATAAGGGATACAGACTACTTAGCGTAGATGGAAGTAAGATACAACTACCATCAGGAAAAGAAGTTGAGTCGGTCTTTGGAAAGATGGGACACAATAAAAAGAGTTTAAATACTGGAACAGTAATAACATTTTATGATCCTTTAAATGACAAAATAGTAGAGAGCAAATTATATAAATACGCCAAAGGAGAGAGAGCCGGATTACTAGAAGGAATAAAAACAATAAAATCAAAAGGGAAACAAAGAAAAGACATAATAATAGGCGATAGAGGGTTCTATTCATTAGAAGTAATCTATGAATTGATGGAATCCGGATATGATTTTATATTAAGATACAACGGAGATAAGTTTATAAGAGAGACACGGGGGTTTTACGATAGTAAAGAAAAAGACGTAGAAATAACAATAGATTTAGAAAAGATAACGAAATATAATAGAATAAGCAAGTTTGGGCAATTAAAAGAGAGGGTAAAAGATACTCAAAAGCAAGTACGATTAGTAAAAGTGGATATAGGTGAAGGAAAGACAGAATACTTAATAACGTCGTTAACAGACAAAAAAGAGATAACAAGAGGAGACATGAAAAAGCTATATGGGTTGAGGTGGCAACATGAAGAGTCATTTAAGTTAATAAAAAGTACCGGAGAGTTAGAAAATATAAGCGGAAGAAAAGAGAAGACGATATTGCAAGATTTTTATGCAAAAGTATTTATGATGAATCTATTTAGTGAAATGGCAAAACAGGCAGATTCAGAAGTAAAAAAAGAGAAGACAAAAGAAAAAAGGGAAAAAGGAAAAAAAGCAGTAGAGAATGCGACAAAAAGAAGAAAAGAAAAAGGCAAAAAGTACAAAATAAATAGAAATGTAGGGTATGGAATAGCGATAACAAAATTAGTAAGATTGTTTATAGATGTAGATTCAGATTGGGAGAAGATATATTATTCAATAATAACCGAAATTAAAAAGTATATAATAGAGGTGAAGCCAGGCAGAAAAAACAAGAGGGTGTTCAGACCAAATTGTAAATATCCTGCAAATAGAAGGAGAGCGGTGTAGTGAAATTCCTTAAGTTGACAGCATTACCCACTATCCACTATCCACTACCCACTACCCACTACCCACTACCCACTATCCACTACCCACTATCCACTACCCACTATCCACTACCCACTACCCACTATCCACTATCCACTACCCACTAAATTACCGTTTATCACTTTTGGGAACGAAAGTAAATAAAAAGCGACTAATTTTGTCAGAAATTAATTATTTTTTACTATCTTCATAATTATTAAAAAACGGAATATTCAAATGAATAAACTCAAAATTGTTCTTGCCGGCTTTTTTATCTTTCTATTAACGCTTGGCTGCGTTCAAAAGAAAGAAACTACAAAAGGATTCTCTTACTTGCCCGAAAAACCGGTTGCAGGCGAAGAAATTACAGTTTCCTTTGTAACCGGAAAAGATTTAAGCGAGGTTTCTACCACTCCGAGTTTAATTATTTATACTCACATACTCGGGTCAACATCGGCTTCCGAAGTTGAATTAAAAAATGACAACGGTAGATTATGGGCAACTTTAACTCTACCCGCAGAAGCTCTTTCGGCTACTTTAGTTTTTAATACCGGTGAAAAACAGGAAAACAACGGCGGAAGAGGTTATCGTATAGTTTTATTCGATAAAGACGGCGTTCAACTAAGCGGGGCTGATGCTGCTTATGTCGATTTTGTAAAATTAAGCGGATATTCAGCAGAGCTCTCTTCTACTGCTCAAGTGATGTTCCCTTTAATTAATGAAGACCTTGCCAAAAATAGCGAGTTATTGTTAACCTATTTTAATTCTTATTTCCGGCTATTAAGAGCTGTAAAACCTGACGCCGCCGATGAGATAATTGATACTCAATTAAAAGGTATTTTAGAGAAATACGGGCAGACTGAAAAATCACTAAATGTATTAGCTCTCGGCTATAACAGATTGAACGATTCACTCTCGGCACATTATAGAGAAAAATTAATTAACACTTACCCCACAAGCAGGTTAGCAATTAATAGCAAAATCTCTTCAATTTACCGAACTAAAGATTTAGCTGAGAAAAAAGCAATCTATAGTGATATTAAGGCGCTCAATCCTAACGAAGATTTAAGAACTGTTGCTAATGCTATTATTATTGCCTCAGGTGCAGAAGGTAACTTAGACCAAGTTTATGCTACGGCAACCGAACTGGGTGTTGAGCCCTCTTACTATGTTTACAGCGGAATTTTATCATCGTTTTTAAGAAAAAAAGAGCAACCCGATTTAATTTTAAAATTGGCTGACTTAGGTATTAATGCAGCAAAAGAAGCTTTAAACAATCCTGCTAAAATTGAATCTAAGCTAACACCGCTTTCAACTCACAACAAAAATGTTAACAGTACTATTGCCAATTACTATCAGTCAATCGGAATAGTTCACACTTGGAATAAGAGTGACGCCGCAGCTTACGAAAACCTTAAAAAGTCGTTTGAGTTAAGCGGAAAAAAAGAAGCCGATAAGGGCGAACTCTACTTAAAAACAGCTCTTGCAATTGGTAAAAGTGAAGAAGTATTAAATGAATCTTCAGCACTTATCGAAATTGGCGAAAGCACTCCCGTCATTGATTCAGTTTTAAAAGTTGCTTACAAAACAGTAAAAGGTAATCTTGATGGTTTTGATTCTTTTTACTCAAAGTTAAAAGCTAAAGGAAAAGAACATCTTGTTGCCGAACTTAAAAGTGAAATGAAAAAATATCCCGCACCCGGATTTAGTTTGGTTGATTTGAACGGAGATGTGGTTACTTTAGAAAGTTTGAAAGGTAAAATTGTTGTTGTTGATTTTTGGGCTACTTGGTGCGGTCCTTGTAGAGCTTCTTTCCCCGGATTAAAAATTGCGGTCGAAAAATATGCGTCTAACCCAAATGTGGCTTTCGTATTTATTAATTCATGGGAAACAGTTGCGGATAAAAAGCAAAACGCAATGGAATTTATGGTTTCAAATGACTACCCTTTCCAAGTTTTGATGGATGAAGATAATAAAGTGATCTCACAATTTGAGGTTGACGGTATTCCTACTAAATTTATTTTAGATAAAGCCGGAAATGTTGTGTTTAAATCAGTCGGTTATAGCGGAAACAACATTAAAATGGTGGAAGAAATTGAATTGATGATTGAATTGGCAGGAAACACCGGAATCTAATTCTTTTTAAGCTAAGTTTAGTAACTTAGACCATCTTTTTGTCAATAAA
The DNA here is from genome assembly GCA_014879635.1 of Ignavibacteriaceae bacterium. Lineage (GTDB taxonomy): Bacteria > Bacteroidota > Ignavibacteria > Ignavibacteriales > Ignavibacteriaceae > BA9. The sequence continues at coordinate 3,708 of JACSRR010000158.1, forward strand.
ATATTTAAAGCATCCGCGAGATTTTTGCCCGGATGCTTTTTTTATAATATTAAGGCATATTTACCTAAATTTTAATCTGAATTTATTAATAATATATTATAAACTAATGAAATTAAAGAAAATGACACAACCTCACGATAATTGGGCAGAGTTTTACGATTTTATTTATGAAAACAGTTACGGAAATTTATATAACGAGCTTACTCAAAAGTCGATTCAATTTATCACACAACTTAACAATGTAAAAAATATCTTCGATTTTGGATGCGGAACAGGAAGATTAGCGGTTCCTCTTGCTCAAAACGATTATACTGTTTATGCTTTCGATAAATCAACCGGTATGTTAAATGAAGTAAAAAGAAAGCGTGATGAACTAAATTTGAAGAATTTGATAATACAAGGGAGAAATGTTGATAAGTTAGCCGGAAAGATTGACCTTGCTCTTGCAGTGTTTACGGTATTAAATTACATTGTTACAGATTCCGGAATGGATGAAACAATTTCTCTTTTAGCCGGTGTTTTAACCCCAAACGGAAGAGTTTTTATAGATATTCCTTACGATAACTTTTTTCTTAGTGCTACTATTTTAAACATACAAGGGAACCCAACAAGAAAAGTTTGGTTAAATGAGATAGAAGATTCAGGAGTTTACGAATACAATGAAACTTGTTCGGGTAATTTTAACGGAATAGAATTTTCTTACTCAGAACACCTTCAAATCAGACATTGGAAAGAGGCTGAACTATTAGAAAAATTTAATAAGGCGGGGTTCACTAAGCAAGTTAACCTAACAAAGAATTTCCCGCGTGTTAATTCAAGTTATTATATTTTGGAAAAAGAAAACTAATCCCCAAAATTTTTAGTTAGAATATTTATGTCCAATTTTTGAAGAAATCAATATTACAGGTTTTATGAGAACGATTCTTTTTTTTGTAGTTTTAGCAATTTTTTGTTTTCCTGCTTTTTCGCAGACTAAAATCTCGGGTACAATTAAAACTCAGGCAGGCGAACCTCTACCAGGTGCCAATATTTTTATTAAAGATTCTTATGACGGAATTTCTTCAGACGCAGAGGGGAACTTTTCTTTTCTTACTGAAGAAGAAGGTGATGCAGTTTTGGTTGCAAGCTTTGTAGGCTTTAAATCTAAAGAAACTGCCGTTTCTCTCACAGGTGCTCCGGTTGTTGTAGATATAATTTTAGAGTCGGAAGCTAAAGAAATAAGAGGGGTTGTGGTTTCGGCAGGTTCCTTTGAAGCAAGTGACGCCAAAAAGGGCGTTGTGCTCAGACCTATTGACATCATAACTACTGCGGGCGCCAACGGTGATTTATACGGAGCTCTTAACACTCTTCCCGGAACTCAGCAAGTAGGCGAACAAGAAGGGTTGTTTGTAAGAGGGGGTTCTTCTGCAGAAACAAAAACATTTATCGACGATCTTTTAGTACAAAATCCTTATTTTTCTTCGGTTCCGGATATCCCTTCAAGAGGAAGATTTACGCCGCTTTTATTCAAAGGAACAATTTTTAGTACCGGTGGATATTCTGCCCAATACGGACAAGCGCTTTCATCGGCTCTTATTCTTAGAAGCCAGGATCTTTCTCCCGATACCCGTAGCGCTATCTCTTTATTAGCGGTTGGGGTGGGCGGTGCTCATACTCACCGGTGGGAAAACAGTTCAATTGTGGCTGCTGCCGATTATACAAATCTTGCCCCCTATTTTGCCGCTGTTCCGCAGAGAACAGAGTGGGATAAAGCTCCCGAACAAGGATCAGGGCAATTAGTTTACAGGAATAAAGTTTCTAAATCGGGTATGTTCAAAGCGTATTCAACTTTTTCGACTTCTGATTTAGCCCTGTTTTTCCCGGATTTAAACAACTTAGGTAACAAACTAAGATTTGCTCTTAAAAATCAGAATTTATTTTTTTCAACAGGATACTCCGATATTTTTTTTGACGACCTCACTTTTAGCGCCGGCTATTCTTACAGCAATAATAATGACGATATTTTATACGAGGGGAATGAATTAAACCGCGATGACAATCTTCATCAGGTTAAAGTAACAATGCAAAAAGGGATAACTTCAAATATGTTTCTTACTTTCGGCGGGGAGTATCACTTTTTAAAGTTCGATAATTCACTAAGCACTTTAAGAAGGGAATTTGAAGAGAATTATGCGGCTGCCTTCGTAGAAACGGATCTTTTTTTCACCAATGATTTGGCGGCAAGAATTGGCTTAAGGTTTGATAACTCAAATATTATAGGCAAGCAGGCATGGTCACCCAGAGTAGCTTTAGCGTACCGTTTAGCCGAAGATAATAGTATTAACTTTGCTTATGGCGAATTTTACCAAACGCCCGAAGTTAATTTCCTAAATTTTACAACCGATCTTAATTTTGAAAACGCTACTCACTATATTCTAAATTACCAATACCTTACAAACAGGTACACATTCAGAATTGAAGGGTATTACAAAGATTATTCATCGTTAGTTAAACAACAAAACAACTTTTTAACTTATAATAACGAAGGCTCCGGATACGCAAAAGGTATTGAAGTATTCTGGCGTGACAGGGCAACATTTACGGATACTGATTACTGGATCTCTTATTCATATTTAGATACTAAACGCGAGTACCGTAACTACCCAACCTTAGCTACCCCCACTTTTGCAGCCGAACACACTCTCTCAATTGTAATGAAGTACTTTATTAGAAGTATTACAACAAGCTTTGGTTTTACCTATTCTTATGCAACCGGAAGACCATATTACAACCCCAATAATCCCGTTTTTCATGGCGATAGAACAAAACCTTTTCAAAACTTGAGTTTTAACGCAAGTTATTTAACTACAATTTTTGATAAATTTACGATAGTATTTTTCTCTATAACCAATATACCCGGTTATGAAAATGTTTACGGTTATAGATATTCTAACGACGGTACAGTGAGCCAGGAAGTATTACCGCCCTCTTTGAGAACGGCATTTATAGGCTTATTTATTTCAATCGATTAAAAAAGGAAAAAAATGAAATACCTGTTAATAACCTTAATATTTTTGAGCGGATTTATTTATTCGCAAGACGATAAATTTAACAAAGCTATGTCTCGTTATGTAGTATTAATAGATTCGATGGGCAGTTACACTTTTGACAAGAGAGTTGAAATAAAGAATGCCGTTGATAGAATAGCGGGTTCCGAAAAGGAGAGGTGGCTGGCACAGTATTACGGGGCACTTTTTAATATTGTTTGCGGATTTACCGATACAACGCGTGAAAAAACAGACGCATTTTTAGATATTGCCGATGAATATCTGAAAAATGCCGAAAATCTTAAATCGCAAGAATCGGAGATAGTAACTCTGCAAGCTTACTCTGCATTAGCCAGAATGGTTGTAAATCCGTTCAGCCGCTGGCAAGCTTACGGCACATTGTTTAACAAAAAAGTTGAAGAAGCGCTTGAGCTAAATCCTAAAAATCCGAGAGCTCTTGCACTTAAAGGTGTTTCTCTCTATAATATGCCCGAGCCTATGGGGGGTAGTAAGGCTAAAGGATTAGTTATAATTCAAGAAGCTTACGATAATTTTTTGGTTGAAAAGCCTGAATCAGACCTGCACCCTAATTGGGGTATTTCTATGTTAAATCAATATCTAAAATTTCTGAATGAGAATAAAGAAGAAAAATGAAAAAATCCATTTTTGGTATTACACTCTTAATCGCACTCTTTTTAAGTTCTGCAGTTTTTACTCAGAACGAGAAAAAGTCACTAATCTACAAATTAGCTCAAAATGAAAGATTAATCTTTACTGAATCAACTGCAATGATAGGAGTTGTGAGAGGTGATTATATTCTCGGAATTTCAGCTTACAATAATTCAGGAGAGTATGGCTATTACTTTGTTGCGGGAATGCAAAAATTTGGTCCCTACACCACATTAAATTCGGCTGGTTTTATTTATACATTAGATATTTGGTACGCTGCCGTAACTAAAGGCGAAAAGTACTATTTAATTATTAACGGAAACGAATTAGGACCTTTTGACTATGAACCGTTAATCGAATTTTCGGCTGACGCAAAAAATTACATAATCTATGGCTACGATAACGGTAAATTTAAATATTGTGTAAACGGTAACCCATTTGTTTATTTGGAGAACGCAACCGATGTAAAATTAGCTCAAGACGGTAAAACTCTTGTCTTTATAACTTATGAAGAAGAAGACGAATCTTTTATCACTATTGCCGGTAAAAAATACGGACCTTTTCAATATGTTAGTTTTGTTGATATGAATGAAGATGCCTCTAAATTTCTGATAATATACTCTATTAATGATGAGCAGGTGTATTTCAAAACTCAAGACGCCGAATATGGTCCATTTTCATCTATTCCCGGTTACAATTATTCAAAAGATACTGATGATTTTGTACACATTGTTTCTACTGATGAGCTCCACACAATATATTTGAACGGAAAGGAAATCAAAAAAACAACCTATTATCCCGAATTTTGGCTAAATAATAACGGTAATTTTTTGATTGCGGGTAATGAGGGAGAAAAATTTACGGTTGAAATGGACGGTAAAAATTTTGGTTCGTACGATGTAACGCCAATTGTTTTTCTGCCCCAAAAATCAGACCGCTTTTTTTATGTAATTGATAACAATAACGGTAAGGCAGAACTTTACGAGAAAGGAAAATTAGTTTTATCTTGTGATTCTTTTAGCAATTATGTTTCCGGAAATAACGACGGATCGCATGCTATGATTTCGTATGTGAAAGACGGTCAAAACTTTGTTTGGGTTAACGGTGAAATTTTTGGTCCAATAGATGAGGTTGATTATTACACCTACTATAACACCGGAAAGAAAGAATTTCCGGTTATTACCTATAAAAACGGAGGTAAAAATTGGGTCTATTTTAACGGTCAAAATTTTATTTTGTATGATCAATATTTCTTCGATTTGAATCCCAGAGTTTTTGAAGATGGTACCCTTATGTATTCCGGAATAGGTGAAGACGGTGAATATTATATATTCGAAAACGGTAAGCCTTTACTCGCTTCAGCAGTTACTTACGAAATGATTAAAAGAGGAAACAGTTGGGCAGCTTTTTATTTAGACTCTAAAACTTACGATTACAAGGTCATTATAAACGGTGTTGAAAAACCGGCAAATACTTTCGGTGTAAGTCTTTCACCCGACGGTAAAAAGTACTCTTACCTAAGTTATGAAAACGATCAAATTTTCTTAAACCAATCTGAGTAGATTATATTCAAATTACTTTTTCTAACGGTTTGTTTCGTTTTTGCGGCATTTCCTCAACCTAACAAGGAAGGCGATGCCGCAGCTTTTGTTAAAGAATACAAAAGTGATTATAACGATGCTATCGAATTTTTGCAGCGTGTCAAAAAACGAGGCGAAGACACTCTAAATAAATACGGAGTTGAACCTGCCTTAGCTTTTTCTGTTGTTTTCCCCGAAATGGTCAGATTTTCTATTATCAGCGATTTTATAGAAGTTACGGCTCTCAAAATTTTCTATATAAATTTCGGCAAAGAGTATTCAGATTTTTCAGTTGGTAGATTTCAAATGAAACCGTCATTTCTCGAAAATCTGGAAAGTCACATTAATATGATTGAAAATAACGAGTTAGCCGACTTTCTAAAAAACACCGGTGCCGAAGGAAAAGAACAAAGGGTAAACAGATTGATAAAGTTAGACAGAATTGAGAGCCAAATTAAAATTTTAGCCTGTTTTGTTTTAATTGTTCAGAAAAAATTTGAAAGTCAATTAGCCAAAATGTCCAAAATTGAAAAGCTCCGTTTTATTGCAACGGCATATAATTACGGCTTTCACAATTCGTTTGAATATTTAAATAAGCGGGTAAATCAAAAGATTTTTCCGAACGGTGCTAAAACGAACAAAACAAAATATTGTTACGCCGATATTTCAGAATATTTTTATAGCAGGTATTGAAGTTCGGGGTTCGAAGTTCGAAGTTCGAGGTTCGAAGTTCGAGGTTCGGGGTTGAAAAAAGTTCTTGGTGCTTGGTGCGTAGTTCGTGGTTTAAAGTGAAACGCGGGTAACCATGTTCCCGGCAATCCCCCGACCGGAACGGAACAAAGCACTAAGCACTATGAACTATGAACAAAGAACAAAGCACTACGAACTACGAACAAAGAACAAAGCACTACGAACAAAGAACAAAGCACTACGAACTAAGAACTCTTCCCCCCTCTGCGGTTAAAAATTTAATCAACACCAGTAACGGTTTTTGCAATAGTAAGCGGAATAATTTTAGCTGCACCGCACCGGGTCAAAACACGCCCGGCTTCTTTAATTGTTACGCCGCTATCAAAAACATCATCAATTAATAACACCGTTTTACCTAAAATCTGACCTGGATTAAGAAATTCAAAGGCGTTTTTGATGTTTTCATTTTTATTGTAATTGGTTTGAAAAACTTTTTGCGGCTGAGTAACCCGCGTTTTAACCAAATCTCTTGAAAATTTCAGACCTAATTTCTCTGAGAATTGTTTTGCGAGATTTGCCACAATATCTCCCGAAATTGTTGGTGGAATTACTGTAACAATATCAATTTCATTTACATCGAATTTAGAATCAAAAGCAGCAATTAACCTGAATAATATAGTTTCCGGAAATTCGGCGTGATTTTCATACTTGGCTTTGTGAATTATCTGACCGGTATTTGAAAAGCCGTAAAAATCTGCCGCAACTCCGTTTACGATGTTTGAACCGCTACTTTCAACAATAATTTCCGGGAAATAATTTTCTTTAAAATATGAGAGTTTTTCGGCTAAAGAATCATTTGCCGGCACTTTTTCAAAGATTTTAAGGTCGTTATCGCAAATTAGACAATCATCGGCACTGTTATCACCAAGATAATTACACAAGAAATTCATTCTGCAAGATTGAGTATTTGCATAAAAAAGCATTTCGCCAAACTCAAGGAGTTTTGCCTCTTTTAACTTCAGATGCATATCAAAATTTAACCCGGGAGCGTTAAATTTTATCTCATATTTTTTACTCTTGTTTTCAATTGTTTCAACTACAATTCCCATATCAATTAAATCGGCAATAATGACTCTGAAAACAGTTTGTTTCAGGTCAACTTTCTTAATGAGGGTAGTAAAAGTATGTCGCTCCTCTCTTAATGCCTCAATAACCTTATAATATTTGTTTGTATCGGGTTTAGCAGATTCAATAAAAGACAAAGGGAGATCTGAATCTTTAGAGGGATTGTACAAAAGAATTATTTTAGCAGGTTTCCCGTCCCTTCCGGCTCTGCCTATCTCTTGATAATAATGAACGGGGCTTTGTGTAATTTGAGTGTGAATAATAAAGCGGATATCGGGTTTGTCTATTCCCATTCCGAGAGCATTTGTAGAAACAACGCACTTAAATTTATTATCCATAAAACCGTTTTCAATTTCAATTCTTTCTTCCGATTCAAGAGTTGCATTGTAAAAAGCGGTGTTTACGCCGTGAAAGTTCAACCAGCGCGAAAAAAGCTCAGAATTTGCCCGCGTGCCGGTGTAAATAATTCCGCTACCATCAAGTTTTGAAATATTTTCGGCTAACCAGAGAAATTTTTCTTCTTCGCTTTCAACCTTTAAGACATTTAGATACAGGTTATTTCTTAATAAATTACCTCTGATTGTGCTAAAAGAGCTCCCAATTTGTTCTTCGATATCTTTTTGAACCCGTTTTGTTGCTGTGGCAGTTGTTGCTAATACCGGAAAATTTGCGGGAAAACGGTCAATCAGGTTTATAATCCGCCGGTAATATGGTCTGAAATCGTGCCCCCAAGTGCTAATACAATGCGCCTCGTCTATAACCACAAAACTGATGTTAAAATTGAGAATGTTTTCAAGCCAAGTTGTATTTCCCTGTCGCTCGGGAGCTATGTATAGAATCTTAATTTCACCACGGGTAGCTTTGTCGATTATTTCTTTATTCTCTTCGGGGGTTTGCCCGCTATTAATAGTTGCTGCAGGAATTATATATTTATCGAGGAATTTTTTTTGGTCCCTCATTAAAGCAATTAACGGACTTATTACAATTGTTAATCCGGGAAGACAAGTTGCGGGATATTGATAACAGAGTGATTTACCGAATCCTGTTTTTTCTATCAACAAAATCCTTTTATTACTCATTACCTTTGAAATCACATCCCACTGAGTATCATAAAATTTACTAAAACCGAAAATATCTTTCAGTCTTTTCTCTTCAACCTCCCTGTTAAATGAAAAATTCATCTAACTGCACCTGCTAATTTTCAAACAGATTCCCCTCTTCATAAGGAGGTTTTATATTCTTTTTCTTTTTAGGATTAACTTTGCCCCCTCTTACAAAGCCTTTAATTTCATCCCCCTCTTCATCTAAGGGAATTGCACCAAGCTCAATCAATTTTAAATTAGCCGGTAATTTTCCGTCAAGGTAGCGTACATAAACCTTTCTTCCCTTTTTAATTCCGCTTGTAGCACCCGCCCAAGTACCTCCGCTATCATTTGTTTTTGGGATGTAAATTTCGCCGGCAAGACCATAAATGTAAGCGTTTCGTGCCATCGCCAATTTTACTAACCAGGGCGCAGTGGGGTAAAAAGTACTTAAAATAAGAACATCGCCCGAAAGAATTTTTTTATAATATTCGTTAATGCCTGATTTGAAAGTCAGGATACCTTGCGGAAGCACTAAAATACTCTTTCCGTTTAATTCCAATGCAGAATCTAAAGCTTTTTTATCAACCCCTTTCGCAAAACCGCTTACAACTACCTTAAATTCTTGCGTGGCTTTTTTTGACAGCAGAGCTGTGTAATTTAAGTCATCTTCGTTTGCATCGCGTGAGCCTACAATAGCAATACACTGTTCTTTAAATATTTCGATATCCCCTTTTAAGTAGAGAATTGACGGAGTGCGGTCATAGCCCAAATTGTTAATCAGATTTGCAGGGTAATTTGAATCGGAAGCGGCTACCATTGTAAAACCTTGATTAACCAAATTATCATTAAGGAAGGCAAAGTTTGGAAGTTGTGATTTAAATTCCGCAATCTTAACAGCTTCTTCAATAGGGATGTTGTGTTTTGACAACATCTCATCTGCCGTTAATTCAAAAAAATTTGCATAAGCTCCTGCTTCACTTCCAAACTCTTTGAGAATACCGTTAACCGTTTTAGTGCTAACATCTTGGATGTGCGAAAGTGCTATCAAATAAGTATCTCTATTAAGTTCTTTCATAGCGTCCTTAATTCAATAATAGTTACAAATATATCGAAAAAATTTTAGTTTAATCACACAGAAAAACTGTTAAAGGAGGTAAAATCTATTTATTCATACATATTTGAAAACGATAATAAGCAATTTGGGGAAATTAAGATTTGAAACTCAAATACACTGTAGCTTGTAATATAAGCTAATCATTTACCAAATTTGTAATTACTTTTTAACAGCAAAAGTGAATAATAGGCAAAAAAAAACCGTTCAAAAGAACGGTTTCTAAAAAAATAAGGTAAATTAACCTACTCTTTTACCTAAGTCACGGTCAAGCAAATACATACTATTTTTGCTTTCGCCAATCATTTCAATTTTATCAACAATAGCGCCCACGCTTGCTTCTTCTTCAACTTGCTCTTTCAAGAACCAGTTCATAAATTCTACAGTAGCGTAATCTTTTTCGGAAAAGCTTACATCTGCAATATTATTGATCATAGCACTAACTTTTTGCTCATGAGCAAGAGTATCAGCAAAAACCTCTTTAACAGAACTCCATTCAGATTTAGGAGCGGGAATAGCGGCTAAAATCACTCTACCGTTTCTTTCGAGAATATAATCGTAAATTTTCATTGCGTGTTCTCTTTCTTCATCAGCTTGAGCCCTCATCCATTTTGCAAAGCCCGAATAACCGGTAGAATCAAACCATGAAGACATCGATAAATAAATATATGAAGAATAAAGTTCGGCGTTCACTTGGTCGCACAGAACTTTGAATACTTTTTCACTTAAAGTCATTTTTACCTCTTAACTTAAAAACTTGTTTTTAGATTTTCAATTTAACTATTAAAGACGAGTGTACAAAACAGAGATTAATTCTCTAAATTACTTTTTTTTACCGCCTTTAGTGAGTACATATAAGGCAAATTGCTTTTGATGGACGGAAAAACCCACTTATCTTCTCCTATTTGTTGCATTCCGGGAAAAGAATTATAAACCGAATACGGATACTCAATAAACTTAACAATATTAAATCCGTTTTGATTCAACACAGTAAAAATTTCGGAAAGGGAATGATTGTTAAAATAACCGGATCTTCCTTCCGTGCCGGAGTCATCAACAGAAAAACCGTTCATATTCCGGTTTAAAGTTAGAAGAATAGGGTGAAACTCAACAACAAAAAAGACTCCGCCGGGTTTCAATATTTTCGAAACTTGATTTGCAAGCAATTCAAGGTCATCCACTAATAGTAATGCACCGTACGATGTATAAACAATATCTTTGGGCGGAATTTGGTAGTTTGACAAGTCTTTAATGTGCGTACTGATAAAAGTTGCGGGTATATCGGTAGTTTTGGAGAGCAAGTTTGCAAGAAATATTGATTTGAAGTTGTAATCAATTCCGGTAACTTCTGCACCAAGCCGCGCCCACGATAAAGTTTCAAGCCCAAAATTACAATTTAATTGAAGAAGTGATTTATTTTTAACATCACCAAGCTCGTTTAACTCAATAAACTTGAGAGAATTCTTACCGGATTTAAATCCTTCTATATCATAGAAATCATTATCCGAGTCAAAAAAACTATTTTGAGCCTGCAATTTAGTTGCCGTCATTGTATTACTTGATTAGTTGAACAAAGTCTAATAATATTCTTAGACTATTGTAATATAAAATTAGTTGTGTAGAATAGATTAAAACCGTACAACTAAACTACTAATTTTTTGAATAAAGTTCAAGGCATTAGGGATGCATTATTAATATTTAGTTTTTGGAATTTAACTTTTATATAGTGAAATATAGTCTATTTCTGTGACAATTAATAGCAAAAAGGATTAGTTCTTGGTTCTTAGTTCTTGGTTCTTGGTTCTTAGTTCTTAGTTCTTGGTTCTGGTTCTTGGTTCTTGGTTCTTAGTTCTTAGTTCTTGGTTTATCAAACAACGGCTTAATGGATTTTTCGGTGGCAAAAAATAATTTAACCGCAGAGCTCACAGAGAGCACAGAGAGAAAAAAGTTCGAAGTTCGAAGTGCGGGAGTGCGGGGTTCTGTCCCGACCCCGTCAGGATT
>JACSRR010000268.1 GCA_014879635.1 Ignavibacteriaceae bacterium
AGATGTGTATAAGAGACAGAATGTGCAGTGTGCGATAATGATGATAAAAGATTTCTTGTTACTTCACACATAGACAGGTGGGCTGATAATCCGGAGAACAGAGGGAATTTGGCTAATACTTTACTCTTATGCAGAATTCACGACTCACTTTTTGAGTACGGGTATTTTTCTTTTACAGATAATTTGGAAATTTTACGAAAGCCCACAAAATCACTTTTTACAAATACCGTGCTTTTAAATACAACAGAATTTTTAGCTAGACCTATTGTTCCACCCGCTCCACAATTTTTGCACAATCACAGATCAAGAACGGGCTATTAACAAAAAACCCGCTTAAAGCGGGCTCTTTGTTCAATTGTACAAATTTACTCTATTTGCGCTTCCTTCAAAAGTGATTTGAGGGAATCTATCATTATATCTTCCGGTTCTGATGCAGGAACTGCTCTGAAAGAAACTGCCTGCCTTTTAACCGGATTAAAAGCGCTTTTTTCAGAATATACTATAGTCATTCCATTTAATCCCGGTTGATTAGAGTCATCAGGACTACCGGTAATTTTTTCGTGATCAATCAAGCCCACAGTTGCAGATCTTGAGAGAACTACGGCTTTTGATTTGAATCCGGTTTGGTTTTCTGACTTCAATGAAGAGATATCTTTTGCAGTTTTATCCTTCTTATTTGATTGATTACCAACATTATTTTTGTTATCTGTTGATTGTTTACTGTTATTTTGTTCAATTGCCACATCATTTGAAACTAACTCAACAGGATAAGGTACCAATTTTTCGAAATCTGATAGAGTTTCTGCATTATTATTCACAATTGAAAGCATAATCACTACTAAAGCGGCGGTTGTTAAACTTGCGGTAGCACCAATAGAAAAAACTGAATTTAAGATTCGCTCCCAAATAGATGGTTGCTCCTCTTTATATTTGATCTGATTAAGACTACGCATCAAGTTAGATTCGAAACCGGGAGGCGCTTTAGTATCCGGCAGACTTTTTAAGAGTTCCTTCAACTCTCTAAAGTCATTTTCGTTATAATCTAAATTTTTCATTTTCCTTTATTCCTTGTAAATGTGCTTCAACATAATTTGAAGCTGAGTTCTGCCTCTGTTAATTCTTGACTTCACGGTTCCGACAGATATCTGTTTAATTTCGGCAATTTCTTCGTAAGATAGCTCTTGGATATCCCTTAAAATTACTACCTCCCTGTAAACTTCGGGGAGTTTTTGAAGGGCTTCCATAATTATCTTACTTTTGATGCCGCTATCTGTTATTTCTTCGGGAGAGTGATTAGTACCGGGTAAATCCATTGTTTCATCATTCTCACCGTAAGAATTAATCGAGATTTGATTCCTTCTTTTTCTTTTCTTTAATTCGGTGATTGCAAGATTACTTGCTATTGTGTAAATCCAGGTTGAAAACTTCGCGATAGTTTTATATGAATCTTTGTTTATGTAAACTTTGATCATAGTTTCCTGTACTACATCCTCAGTGCCTTCATAATCATTGAGGTATTTGAATATGAAATTGAACAGAGGGTTTTTATATCTCTGAACCAAAAGTTCATACGCTTTCACCGTATTATTGAGCTGAAATTCTAAAATCAACTCTTCGTCCGTGAAATTCTTTAGTTGTTTATCACCCAACGCTTGTTATACTTCTATTTTGTGTAAAATGTTTCAAATTGAATATAAAAATATTATTAATGTTTCACCTTTTCAAATTTATAACTAATTATCTCAGAAATTAAGATAATTAATATCGTTTCTTCGTCTGTTGATGTTGATTTTAGGCTCAAATCAGCCTTTAAAAGAGATTGTGCGGCATTTGCGAGCGATTCAAAATCATACCTGTTCATCGCCTTTTTATACTTTTCGATAAAGTAAAAATTTATTCCGGTTGCTTTAGATATTTCGCTTTCATGTGCCTTAGCTGCCGTTAGTTCTGATAATTGAAGAAGATTTAACACGAATTTGTTCAAATGAAACAACATTATCAGTACCGGTTCACCTTGCGCATACAAAGATTTTGCAATTTTTACCGATTTTGCAAGGTCTCTATTACCTATTTCATCTAATAATTGAAAAATGTTGTACTCACGAGTAGGTACAACATGTGATTTGACAACCGAAATTGAAATTTCTCCGCCCTGAGCAAATTCAATTATTTTTTCGAGCTGTTTCTCTATCAAGAATTTGTCTTCCCCCACTAACTCAACAATATAGTCTGCTACACTTCCTTCAACCTTAACTTTCCGGATTTCACAATATTCTATTACCCACTGGATAATATCTTTCCTGGATTCTTGTTGCGCTTCAAATGCACAATTAATTTTAAAGAATATTTCGTATTTATTTCTATCAGCGGCGCTGAGCTTTTCGTTGTGTAAAAGAATTAAAACTGTTTCTTGCGAAGGGTTTTTAGCATATTCAAGAATTTCATTTTTCTTTTCTGACTTTTTTTTGTCCCGTGGTTGAGATTCGCTTTTTACGGAATTTAAGTTTTTAACTAATGCAATTTTGTGAGAAGAAATAACCGGAAATTCATTACAGAATGATACAATTTCGGCATCTGTTGCATCTGAGCCGTTAAATGTTTTGAAGTCGAAATCATTTGTTTCACCGCCGGATACACTTTTAACTATAAGATTTGCAGTATCCCTCAGTTTAAAACCATCTCTGTCTCTTATACACATCT
>JACSRR010000260.1 GCA_014879635.1 Ignavibacteriaceae bacterium
GGAGTCGGGGCTAAAAACCAAGAACTACGAACTAAGCACCAAGCACTTTTTTTAACCTCGAACCCCCGCACCCCGAACCTCGAACTCTTTTCTCTCTGCGTTCTCTGTGGGCTCTGCGGTTAATAACTTAGTGGGTAGTTCGCTTTGCTTGCAGTGGGTAGTGGGTAGAATTAGTGGGTTGTGGATAGTGGATAGTGGATAGTTTTAACTTCGAACCTCGCACTCCCGCACCTCGAACCTTTTTTCTCTGCGGTTAAATTATTTTTTATCGCCGATTAATCATATAAGCCGACATTCATCACTGAGAAAATTCCGGTCATCCGAAAAAACTTTTTTGTTTCTAAGTTTAGTATTACATTTAAAGATAATTTGAATAAATTTCGACTAACCGGCTGAGAATTGCAAAAACCACAAATCCTTTTACGAACAGAGAAATTTTTTGCGGAATTAGGAGGGTTACACTCTTTTTCGAACAAATTTTTCAGAAATGTATTCGCTCCTCCGTATGAGTTTGCTGAAGTAAGCAAACACATGTATGAATTAGGGGTTAAAACTTTCCCAATAGTTTCTGTAATGGGTTTAATAATAGGGGTTGTTTTAACTCTACAGAGCCAACCGTTTATGGCTAAATTTGGAGCGGAGTATTTTCTTCCCTACATGGTAACTCTTTCGGTAGTCAGAGAGCTGGGACCGGTACTTACTGCACTAATATTTGCAGGCAGGGTTTCTTCCGGTATAGGTGCTGAACTTGGCTCTATGAGGGTTACCGAACAAATTGATGCAATGGAGGTTTCTGCAATTGAACCTTTTAGATTTTTGGTTGTTACCCGTATTATTGCCTGTATCTTAATTCTCCCCGTTCTTACAATTTATGTTGACTTTCTGGCTATTGGCGGAGGATTCTTTGCTCAACATATTTCGGTAGGTACATCTTTTGAACTATATATTTCACAAGTAATCGAAATTGTAAAATTTGGCGATATTATTCCGGGTATCGGTAAGACATTTATTTTCGGATTTATAGTAGGTTTAGTAGGCTCATACCTTGGTTTTAATGCTTCAAACGGTACCGAAGGTGTTGGTAAAGCATCTACATCGGCAGTTGTCTATTCTTCTCTTTTAATTCTTGTATTTGATATGATTTTAGTTCAAGTTACATTGTGGATATGGCCGGTAAATTAGTTGAAATAAATCACCTTTCGAAAGCATTTGGCTCACTTGTTGTTTTAGATAATGTATCTATTTCTGTTGATGAAGGAGAGAACTTAGTTGTTTTCGGAAAAAGTGGAACCGGTAAAAGTGTGCTTCTGAAGTGTATGGTTGGCTTGTTGACTCCTGAAAAGGGTGAAATTTTAATAGACGGACAAAAGGTTCTGGAATTAAAAATAGAAGATTTAAATGAGCTTAGAAAAAGCTTGGGTTTTTTGTTTCAAAGTGCAGCTTTATATGACTCAATGACCGTAAGAGAAAATCTCTCTTTTCCGTTGATTAGAAATTTTTCTTTTTCTCAAACCGAAATTGATAAAAAAGTAGAAAGAGCTCTTGAAATGGTATCTCTCTCATCGGCAATTGACAAAATGCCATCAGAACTTTCAGGCGGGATGAGAAAAAGAGTCGGTTTAGCCCGTTCTATAATTACCGAACCAAAACTTATGCTCTACGATGAACCTACAACAGGGCTTGACCCAATAACAACAAAAGAAATTAGCAATTTAATTAGAGATCTTCAAAAAGAGCTTAAAATGACATCAATTATTGTAACTCACGATTTAATTTGTGCCCAAATTATAAGCGACAGGGCAATCGTGATAAACGAAGGGAAAATTAGACATCAAGGTATCCTCTCTGAATTAGTTAAATCAGAAGATCCTTTTATGAAAAACTTTTTCAGCTCCGAATATATAGATGAATCAAAAGAGGTTTTAAATGAAAACAAATAAAAATGTAATTCTCGGGATTTTTGTTTTTATAGGTACTTTACTTTTTATTGTGGGTGTTTTTTATGTCGGTAATAAGCAATCTCTTTTTCAAGCAACTTATTCTCTAACAGCATATTTTAACAATATTGACGGATTAAGACCGGGTGCCCCCGTTAGATTAAGCGGTATAACAATCGGTTCGGTATCATCAATTTCGGTTGCCCCCGATACAACCGGCAGGGTTATGGTTGTAATGAATATTCAACAAGATATCCAATCGCTAATCAGAAAAAATTCAAAGGCATTTGTTGAAACTGAAGGATTGGTTGGCAATAAAATTATTACAATTAGAAAAGGGACTACAAACTTTGCTATCATCGAAAATGGCGGAATTGTTGAAGGAGTTGACCCTTTTGCTATGGGTGCGGTAATTGGCGAAGTTACAGATATTTTGGCAGAAACTAAGAATATGGCTAAGGAACTTTCGGGAATTCTAAAAAAAGTGAACGAAGGCGAAGGTACATTAGGGCTTTTATTAAACGATGACGCATTATACAGAAACACAAATAATATTTTAATAACAGCCGAAAAAGGGTTAAAATCTGCCGTTACTCAAATTGATTCGGTTGCGGTTGTATTGACTGCGTTGGGTAAAGGTGTTGATATTGTTCTCAGAGATGCCGATAATATGATTTTGTCTTTAGACGGATTAATTAGTGACGCAAAAGCGGGTAAAGGCTTGCTCGGCAAACTACTTACTTCGGATAATGAATTTGACCAATCGGTAAAAGATATTTTAGACAATGTTGTTTTAATTACAAACGATGTAAAATTGGGTGCCGGTAGATTTGCCGAAAATATGGAAGCATTAAAAAGAAATTGGTTATTCTCCTCTTACTTTGAACAAAGAGGTTATTATGATGCAACAGGTTACGAAGTTAAACTCGATAATTATATCCAATTGATTAATGAAAGAATAAAAATTCTTGACGAAAGAATTAAATATATTCAGGAAATTGAAAACGCCGGTTCTAAATAAAGATTAACTTCTTTCTTCTCTTAAATCGTATTTCTTTATTTTATTATAAAGGGTTGCCCGGTCAATCCCCAAGTTTTTTGCAGCCTGGCTGATATTCCAATCAGTTATAAACAGGTTTTTAAGAATATATCTCCTTTCTATTTCATAAATTGTACCCATTTTTTCTGCGTTTGAGTAATCAGAGCTTCCTTTGGTGAACAAATCATCTAATTTTATCTCCCCTCTCTCAGTAGTTAATACAAGCTTCTCCATCAGATTTTTTAGCTCTCTTACATCCCCTTTCCAAACTCGTGTGGATAATTCTTCAATAATATCGTTTTGGAGCTGAGCAATCACTTTATTCATCTCCTCACCAAAACTCTGTAAATAATAATTTGCCAATAACGGGATATCTTCCTTTCTTTCGTTAAGAGAAGCTATTTTTAGAATTGTTTCAGACAAAAAATAGTAAAGATCGGGCAAAAACCGGTTTTCTTTAACTAATTCAACCAAAGACAATTCGGTTGAAGCTATGATTCGTTGTTTGGCGTTTTCGATTGAATTAAAAGTATCTGATGTTTCACCAAAAGTATCAATTATTCGTAAAATTTCTAATTGCTGCGATTTATTAAAATGACCAATATTTTCTATGAACAGGGTTCCAGCCTTCGAACTTTCTAAAATTCTTTGCGCCGCTGCACCCGTAACTAACGGAAACTCAACAGAAACATTTTTTGCCGAGAAAAAACTTAATAAACAAAGTTCGCCCTTATGGATTCCAATTTTTGTAAAAGGGAAATTTCTTCTCTCGCTATTACAATGTATCATTTTAGCAACAGACTCAAACTCAACCCCCATACTTCCCTCAAGAATAACGGGGCTTGATTTACCTGCACTTTCACCAATTTTTACCAAAAGATCTCTCATTACTTCCGATTTGTAAAAGAAACCTTCCGATTTAAACAATAACTCGGGGTTAACTGCAAAATTCTTATATTTTTTAGACCCTGCTGCACTAATTGCTTTATTGATTATAACTGTTAATTCATTTGGGTCAACGGGTTTAGTTACATAATCAAAGGCACCTTCTTTAAGAGCATGTATAGCTGTTGAAACGGAAGCAAATGCCGTTATCACTATCACGGGAATGTCTTTATTTTGGATTTTTATTCTTTCCAAAGTTTCTAACCCGCTCATACCGGGCATCATTAAATCTAATAAAACAACATCTATATCATTTGACTCAAGTGCTTTTAGTCCGGCTTCACCCGATGAATGTGCAATAACATTATACTCTTCTTCAATAAACCAATGGTACAATGACTCCCTGAAAATTTTTTCGTCATCAATTATTAATATTGTTTTACAGTTATTCATTTTTCACTCTGATGTATTGGTAGTTGAATTAACATAGTAGTTCCGAAGTTTGATGAGTTCTCAATTGAAATTGACCCTCCGTGTGCCGTAATAATTCCGTACGCCACAGATAAACCTAATCCGGTACCGTTTCTGTTTGTTTTTGTTGAATAAAACGGTTCAAAAACTTTATTTCGTTCTTTTTCGGGAATACCGCAACCGTTATCGATTACCCTAATTTCTAAATTATTCTCAAATGTATGAAGATTAACGGTTACTAAACCATTTTTAACTGTTGCTTCTATTGAATTGACCATAAGTGCAATTAACACTTGTTGAATTTTATCGCGGTCAACCTGAGCAATAACTTCTGTTTCGGGTAGCTCTAATTTAAGTGCTGTATTGTTCAGTTTAAAATGGTGCTCTAATATATCTGAAGCTTTTCGAATTATTTCTCTTAAATCATTTGTCTCAACTGAATTTTGTTCCGTTTTTGAGAATGATAATAAGTCTTTGACAATTCTTCCGCATCTTGCTGATTCTTCGCTAATTAAACATAAATAACCAATCAGTTCTTCAAACTCACCATTGGCATTCTGTTTTTTTAGTTTCTTTTCAATCAATTTACTAAAATTTAGAATGCCTGCAAGCGGATTATTTAACTCATGAGCAACGGTTGCTGAAAGTGCCCCGAGTGAAGCAAGTTTTTCAACCCGCATTATTTCAGAATAAATATTTTTTAATTCTTCCGATTTTTCATTGATTTTAAAATTAAGGTTTTCATTCAAGTTTTTAATTTCATCATGAGCCGAGGAGAGTTTTTCTGACATCTCATTAAATCTGATTGCCATTTCACCAAATTCATCATCTCTTTTGATGTCAATTTTATATTTCAAATTACCGGCTGCAATCTGCTTTATACCGTCGGTAATTCTTTTAACAGGCTTCACTATCAATAAACTAACCAAAAATGATGTAAGTAACGAAATAAACACAGCACCCGTAATTGTTGCTGAAACATAGCTTTGAACATTTTTCTGTACTAACCTGTCAACTTCGCTCAAACTTACTTTAACTTCTAAAATTCCCAAGAGTTTTGACTCTTTTTCAGAGACATGGCAATCTGCCTGTGAGCATCCGGGGTCATTTTTAACGGGATTGAGCAAAAGTAGAAATTTAATACCGTTTTCTTCGATAATCCTTGTTCTGTCATTTAATTTTAGATCTGACAGAGGAGTATTTGAAATGTGACAGGGAGAACAATTAATTGATTTAATACTAACTGACTTATTAATTTCACCCGGTTGGTCTGAAAACCTTATGTTCCCTTCTTTATCATAAAGTTTGATACTGTTGATGTTCTCTTTTCCGGTTATATTTCTAAAAATTTCGTTAACATCATCTTTAGAATTTAACATCATACTGTATCGCGTTGAATTTTTTATAATCTCGCTCAAATTATAAATTGATTCAGCCTGCGATTTCATGAGCTCGTCTCTCAAAGCCGGAACAATAATAGCGGTTTGAACGGTAAATAATATAATAATAACCGAAAAAGTTGCAAAGACTATCTTAAGATTTAATTTTGATTTTAGATAATCTTGAAACCCGGTTTTATTTACGCCGCTTTCACCTTCAGAGTTATGCATTATACTTCTTAATTAGACTTTACGAATCTTTTTAAGATTATATCAAATTTCGTGCCTAAATTTTCTTTTAATGACTATTTTTTAATCAAAAAAATATTATTTTAACATCAACAATTTAATTTTTGAACGAAAAAAGGTAATTTTTCTGGCATAATTATTGCTTGAAAGAGACATGAGTTTAACGAACAAATAAAGAAACAACACAAATGGCTCATTACAGACATCTTTTAATACTGCTTTTACTTCCTGCTACAATGATTTTTGGGCAGAGTATCAACGGCAGAGTAACTTCTTCGGTTTATTTCTTCGAAAGAGCTGATACAAAAGAAGCCTCCTCTGTTAATGCCACAGGTTATCATTATGCAAATTTAAATCTCAACTATGGGAATTTTTCTTTGCGTACCTCACTTAATGCCGATAATTTCTTTAATTTTGATGCACCTGCAAGGCTTCGTGTATATAATTTATACATTGAGTCACGCAAACTGTTTAATATTGCAACAGTTCGCATCGGGAGACAACCAATTTTCAACAGTGTTCTTGGTGGAAATTTTGACGGCGTGATGGTAGATTTAAATTACTCTCAGGTAGGTTTGAAGGCTTATTACGGCGGTAATGTGCCGGCTTATCAAAAACTTGAATTTACAGATGACCTGTCTAATGATTTTGTTCTTAGCGGCGAATTATCAACATCTATTATTCCGGGTGTTTTTGTTGCTGCTGGATATACAGATAAAAATTTTAAAACTACATCTTATACTGCTTTAAGATTGGATGAAAACTTTAATCCCATTAATGTTTTGATTTGGGAAAAATCAAATCAATTTAAACTTCTGCACGGAAGGCTTAACATTGGTTTAGTTGAAGATTTTATGCTTTCTACTAAATATGAATACGACTTAAATTACAAAACCACATCAAGAGTTGAAGCAAACTTAGTTAATACTTCGGTTGAAAACTTACTTTTAGAAGGGTATGTAAATTACAGAGAACCTCGAGTAAGGTACAATTCAATATTTGCAGTTTTTGACTTCGCAAATCAAATGGAATACGAACTTGGCGGAACATATTCTTTTAACCCCCAATTAAATCTTTTTGTAAGAGGTGGTTTGGTTCAATACAATGACGATAACTCCGGAAGAATTACTGTTGGATTGGGTACCTCACACGGAACAGTAAGCTACAGAAAAACTTTTGGATATGCCGGTGAGCTTGACGCTATTTCGGTTTATGGTGCAAAGTCATTTTTTGACGGTTTAGTAACTCCTTCAGTAGGTATCACTTATGCATCGTATAAATTATCGGCTGATTCCGAGAAAAATGACCTCTTAACTTTCTTAGCCGGTGTAAACTTCAGATCATTGAGATATCTATCGTTTGATATTCAAGCACAGTACCTGAAGAATAAAATATATAAAGATGACCTAAGGGCTATCTTTAAAGTTAACTACTGGTTCAATTCAATATTATAAGTAGATAGTTATGAAAGCCAAAAATATTTTTTACATATCAATTTTAATTCTTTCCGTTTCAATACTGGCATTTTCAGCTTTTACTTCAAAGGTTGAAACTGCAGTTACGAAAGGAAATGTCATCAAATTTTCGCATGCTCTCCATTCTGAATTGGTAAGTTGCGAAGATTGCCATTCAACCGTAGCTAAGAGTGTTTCTCTTAAAGACAACCTCCTACCCGATAAGCAAATGTGTGCCACTTGCCACGATGTTGAAGATTCAGACGAATGCTCAACTTGCCATTATGACGGAGTTTATGAGAAATTAACGAAAGTAGAATCAGGGTTAATTTATAGCCACGCTCAACACGCAGTTACCCCCTCGGGCAAAAAAACAGAATGTTTAGATTGCCACAAAGGTATTGAAAATGCGGATGTTAAGTTTGCTAGAAATTCGTTTAACCCTAAAATGGAAACTTGTTACACTTGCCACGGCGAAACTAAATTAGCTACTAATGCTTGTGAGTCTTGCCATATTGAAACAGCTAGCCTGATTCCTAAAAACCATATCTCGTCAAATTTTATGTTATCTCATAAATTCTTGGCAACGGCATCAGATGCAAATTGCGAAATGTGCCACAATAATAATTCTTGCGAAGATTGCCATACAGGAACAACCGGTATTACCGAAGAAAATTCTAAAACAAGGTTTTATCAACCTTATGGAACAGCAACTTATGTTGACGGTGTAAATCAACAAAAAATTACTAAAGTTCACGGTTTGAATTACAGGTATTTCCACTCTATTGATGCAAAAAGCAAATCAAGCGAATGCTATACTTGCCATCAACCTGAAACTTTCTGTTCAGAATGCCACGCTTCACACGGCGGAGATTTCGCATTAGCCGGCATGGTGCCTAATTCGCACACGCAGCCTAACTTTGTAACTATAGGAA
This sequence comes from Ignavibacteriaceae bacterium, assembly GCA_014879635.1. Lineage (GTDB taxonomy): Bacteria > Bacteroidota > Ignavibacteria > Ignavibacteriales > Ignavibacteriaceae > BA9. Next base: position 8,350 of record JACSRR010000260.1, read on the forward strand.
GAGGCAGCGGTGGCGGTCAACACGCAATTCTTGCTAAGAGAGATATTGAAAGATGCGTTTCCTGTCACGATACTCAGGGTGCTGACCCGGCTTGTATAACTTGCCACGCTGACCCTGACGGAATCAAATTTACTAATGCAAAAACGCACGAAACCGGTTTTATGAAAACTGTTAACGGTGATTGGCATACTGATAAATTCTCTTTATGCTATAATTGTCATACAGATTCAAATGCTAAACCCGGCGGAAACAAAAACCTCGGTTTCTGTTCATATTGTCATAATTAACCGGGGAGGAAATAAAAATGAAACGAATTTATTTAGTTTATTTATCAGTTATAACCGTAGCTTTTATTTTAGCCGGTTGTGCAAAAGTTAAAGAAGATATTCCCGTTATTCCTTCTGTTTCTGTTCATGCCGAAGGAATTATGCAAAAGAGTTCGCCTAATTTTCACGGTAAACTTATCAGCAATAATAATTGGGATATGAAACAATGTCAAAGTTGTCACGCAGCTAACTATTCCGGAGGTACAACAGGCTCAACTTGTTTAACTTGCCATAGCCAACCTGCAGGTCCTGAAGCATGTAACACTTGTCACGGTGATTTTAGAAACCCGGCAGTTATATATCCTCCGCAGGACACAAAAAACAATACTGACCCATCTGTTAGAGGAGTAGGCGCCCACAGGTTACACTTAAACGAAACGCTTATGACAAACGGCAAATTAGTTGATTGTTCTACCTGCCACAATGTTCCTCCGGCATTTAATTCACCGGGTCATATTGATAACTCACCTCACGCCGAACTTATTTTCAGCGGTCTAGCAGCAAAGAAAACTAATGTTCCGGGTACAATGAACTACACGGCTTCACAGCCCACTATTGAACCAAATCCGCAGTACGATTATGAAAAAATTGAATGCTCAAATACTTATTGTCACGGTGCATTCAAGAACGGAAATGAAAATAATGTTGTAAAATGGACTGACGGTGCAAACGGTGCAAAGTGCGGCTCTTGTCACGGTGATGTTTTAACAGGAAACCCAGCTCCGGGCGGAAACCACCCTCCAAGTCCTAACTGCGGCGGATGTCATGCTGATGTTGTTGAATCAGACGGTGCCGGCGGTTTCAGAATTAAAGATAAGACTAAACACATCAACGGTTTGTTAAATGTGTTCGGAAGTGAAAGGGAATATTAATTTTCTCCCATTACTTCATTTTTTTGAGAGGCTCTTGATGAGCCTCTTTTTTTTTCACTAAATAAACTTTCTTAAATTTTATACTGTTAAAATTATTTTAACGGAGTTACTCTCTTGAACCGGTTTTTAAGCAGAAAAGAGGCATTTAATCTCATTGAAGAGGGTGAATCTCTAAGATGTGAGTTTAAGCGAAAATTTAGCGAACATGAAAAGATCGCTAAAGAGATTATTGCATTCGCAAATACTAAAGGCGGTTTTTTGTTTATCGGAATTGATGACGATAAAACTGTTTATGGTGTTCAGTCAGAAAAATCCGAACTCGATTTAATTCTTGAAACCGTTCAAAACTACTGTGAACCACCTATTCCCGTTGAATGGATGTTCTTAAATGTTGACCAAAAAGAAGTTGTAATTATTAAAATTCCTGAATCTAAAGTAAAACCGCACAGAATTCAAGATTATAAAGAATCTATAGACTTGAATGATGCATCGGTTTATATTCGTGTTAATGATAAGAGTATTTTAGCTTCAAAACAGATGATCAGATTGTTAAAGAACTCTTCGGAAGGGAAAGAACTAATCAAGTATTCTATTGGCGAATTAGAAAAAGCAGTGTTTAAGTTTCTTGAAAAATCTGAAACAATAAATGTAGAACAGTTGTGTAATTCGGCAAATATCTCACACAGAAGAGCTTCAAGAACTTTAGTTAAAATGGTAAGAGCCGGGTTGCTCTATATCCACAATAAAGATAACGGTGAAGAATTTTTCACTCATGCAGGATAATTTTAGCTATTAGTTTTTTAAATCCCAATTTTTTCTAAATTCAAACAATGCAATCCCATAAGCTACTGCAACATTCAACGATTGCTTAATTCCAAATTGCGGTATTTCAATTGAAAAATCGCACATATCCAATAAATTTTGAGATACACCCGTGATTTCGTTTCCAATAATCAAAAGAAAAGGAAAATCATCACTACTTATTTTATAATATGGTACGCTTGTGTCTGTTAATTCTAAAGCAACAATCTTATATCCCCTATCTTTATAACTTGATATCACGCCTTCGGCTTCTTTTACATATTCCCACGGTATGCTCTTATCAGAACCTAAGGCTGTCTTTAGAACATCTTTGTTTTCAGGACTTGTTGTATAACCGCATAGATACAATTTCTCAATCATTGCCCCATCTGATGTTCTGAAAACAGAACCAACATTGTAAGCACTTCTTATACTATTCAAGAGTACCACTACAGGCATTCTTTTTAATTCACTCAATCCCTCCAAATTAGCTCTGTTCTGTGATATTTCAGCGTGCGAAAGCTTTTTGTTTTTGTTTTTACCCGTAACTGTATCCATTTAATTATAATCCTATGCAGTTTGAGTAATTGCTAATTGCCCGCATGCAGCAGCTATATCACTGCCTTGAGTATCTCTAACCATAACTGTTATATTTTTATCTCGTAAATAATTAGCAAACTTTTCAATCTCTTTTTTTGAGGTAGGGATTAATTCAGCCGAAATTCCTTTAGGGTTTATATGCTGAAGAGAGTTAAAAGGAATAATATTAACTTTTGAAGGAATTCTTCTACATAATTTTACTAAAGCGTCTGCGTCTTCAATTCTATCGTTTATATCTTTTAACATCACATATTCAAAAGTAATTCTGGTTCCGGTTTTTTCTGCGTAATAAAATACGGATTTAATCGTTTCGGATAGAGAATACTTATCATTGATGGGCATAATTTTCGAGCGGATTTCTTCAAAACAGGAGTGCAAAGAGAGGGCAAGTTTTGGTTTTAATCCTGTATCAGCTAATTCTTTAATTTTTGGAGCAATTCCGGCAGTTGAAACTGTCACTTTTTTAAGAGAAATACCTGTAGTAAGTTCTTCAGCAAAAATCTCAAGACTTTTAACGGTATTTTTGAAGTTTAATAGAGGTTCCCCCATTCCCATATAAACTATGTTTGAAATTGCTCTATCGTAATTTCTCTGAGCAATGGCATATTGGTCAAATATTTCTCCGGGAGTTAAATTTCTTTTATAACCCATGATTCCGGTGGCACAAAATTTGCAATCTAATGGACAGCCTACTTGCGATGAAATACACAGCGTACATCTTTTTTCTTCCGGAATAATTACACACTCTATTAAATTATCTTGAGCAGTTTTGAGTAAAAGTTTTACCGTACCTTCAGAACTTGAAACTTTTTTATCCGTAATTCTTAGTGTATTTAGAATAGTTTTTTCATCTAATTTTTTTCTCAGATCTTTTGAAATGTTCAACATTTCGCTATAATCTTCTGCAAGGTGATTGTACATCCAATTAAAAACTTGTTCACCTCTAAAAGAAGGTTCACTGTTTGCTAAAAACCATTCTTTTAATTCTGAAAGAGTTTTACCCTTTAATTGTTCTTTTTTTGAAACAGCCGTTTCAGTTGTTGTCAATTCTCTTCTCCGTTAAAAACTTTGCATTTCTTTGAAGTCCCTTTAATTTTGTTCGTTTAACGGGGCTTTTTCTAAACCTGTAACTAAATTGCTCTTGAGTCATTTTTAATACTTCGTCTAAATTTATTTCATTATTACTAATTTTCTGACCGGTAACTGTTTCAATAAACAAAAACCTGTCTTCGTTTGTTTCTTTTTGAAATTTTATATTCCATGGGCAAACTTCTTGACAAATATCGCATCCAAAAATCCAGTTCTTAAAATGATCATTATTTAATGCCTCAATTTCTCCCTTATTTTCGATTGTCTGATATGAGATACATCTTTTTGAGTCAACTACATAGCCGGAAACTATGGCACCGGTTGGACAGGCGTCTATACATTTTGTACAACTTCCACATAAATCTCTAATAGGTTGAGATTGTTTCAATTCCAAATTTGTCAGGATAGTAGCAATAAAAAACCAACTCCCCTTTTTGGGATTTATTATATTCGAGTTTTTTCCTAACCAGCCTAAGCCCGCTTTAACCGCCCAGGCTTTATCCATCACCGGACCTGAATCAATGTTTAGATAATACTCAAATCCGGGAAAAACTTGGTAAATCTCTGAAAGAATTATATTTACTTTTTCTTTCAGCAAATGATGATAATCTTCACCGGTTGCATATCTTGAAATTTTCCCGGAATTGCTTGATTCCGAATAATTTGGATTACTAAAATAATTATAACCTAACGATATCACAGACTTAACCGAAGGAAGCAATAGTCTAACATCTTTTTTTACATCTAAATTTCTACTCATGTAGCCCATACCGGCTGAGTAACCGTTTTCAATCCACTTTTGTAGATTGATGTTTTCCTCTTCTAAAATTGTAAATTGAGCTATTCCGACGAGATCAAAGCCTGCTTTTTCTGCACAATTGAAAACAATATTTTCTAATAATTTTTGCACTACCAACCGGAAAACGCTTTTCGACTTTTAACTTCTATATAAATGATGCCGTCCTTTATTTCAAGTTCAAATTTTTCTAAACCTCTGCCGCCTCCGGGTTTTAATCCTGTTTTAAGATTAAACTTCCAACCGTGAGCCGGGCAAACTACGCAGTCATCTTCAAAATAGCCGTCATATATTATTGCTGTATGTTGATGTGGACAAACATTGTCTAAAGCGTAAAATTCTCCGTCAACATTAAAAAGAGCAACATCTGCAAAATCCAAGATAAAGCGTTTGCTGTTTCCGGGAGATAAATCTGATACTTTGCACAATTTTTGAAATCTTTTGTCCCTCAAATTAATCATGCTTAATTGAATAACCCTTGCTTGAGTGTTGTACCTTTACAAGAGGGATTGAGGGGTCATGCTCAAAAAACAACATCCAATCTTGTTCAACAGCTTGAGATAGAATTATCTTTTTCTCTTTAACTGTTTCTAACGGTTGTAAATCGTAACCCATAACATAAGGAACGGGGATATGTCCCGAGGTTGGAATTAAATCTCCGCAATAAAAAAGAGTATTTGACGAATCATAAATTTTAACGGCATTTTGATTGAAAGTATGTCCATTTAAATTTACAATTTCAATTCCGTCGTCAAATTCAGTAACATCTTCATCAATAAAATTTAAAACACCTGCCTCATATAGAGGGAAAAAATTTTCTTTTATGTAACTCCCCTTGTCTCTATCGGATGGATTTAAAGCCCATTCAAAATTTTTCCTGCCTACATGATATTTGGCATTTTGAAAAACAGGTACTAATTTTCCGTTTTCAATTTTAGTTGAGCCGCCCGTATGATCAAAGTGTAGATGAGTTAAAAAAACATCGGTAATGTCAGAAATTAAATATCCTGCTGCTTCTAAGCCATTTTTTATTGATTCATCACTGCTTAAATCATAAATGCCTCGGGATTTTTCATCCCACTTGTCACCCATACCGGTATCGACCAAAATTTTACGGCTTCCTGAATCAAGCAACAGATGTCTTGTAGCCAATTTAATTCTGTTTTGTTGATCGGGCGGATTAGTACGCCTCCAAAGGTTTTGAGGGATTATTCCGAACATTGCACCGCCATCTAATGCAAAAAAACCTGACTCAAAAAACGATATTTTAAATTTTCCTATGTTCATTACTCTATAAATTATATTTTGAATTGCTAAATTTAGCAATTACCTTTTATTCATTAAAATATTATTAAAAAATCGGTGCTTTATTAATTGAAATTAAAACCTGAGAAATATGATTTCCTGATTGCCGGTGCTGGTTTGAGCGGTTTAGTCCTCGCCTGGTTACTCAAAAATAAATACAACTATTCTGTAGTTGTTGTTGAATCTCAAGATGAGTGCGGGGGTAAATACAGAAGACTCATTGACGAATCAGGGAGTGAATATGATTTATGCCCTTCTTTTTCCGGCAGAATTGAAAATGATGAACTTGCCGGAAAATTATTAAAGGAGATACTTAACGACGAGGTTTCTTGGAATAAAATTGAAGGTGTTATTGAAAAAATCTTTATTGACTACAAAACCATCGAAAAATCTGAGTACCCATTCAAATTTATTGAAACTCTAAAAAAATTCTTTCCTCAAGATAAAGGGAGTATTGATTCATACTTCAAAGATATTCAAGATGCAGCGGGTTATAGTTCAGTTGTTCTTCTCAAACAAATTTTACCTAAAACTTTGCACAAACTTCTTGATAGATTTTTTGGCAGAAGTTCTTACTTCGGGAATTTATCAGTAACTGATTATTTTGATGAAAACTTTAGAAATGAAACATTAAAAAATATTTTGTCAACCCGGTGGGTAGAGTACTTTACACCTCCTGAAAACTCAGACTTTACAGTTCATGCAGTTGATGTGATGAGTACTGTAAATGGCTGTCTCTTATACACATCT
>JACSRR010000469.1 GCA_014879635.1 Ignavibacteriaceae bacterium
TCCGTCGTCGGCAGCGTCAGATGTGTATAAGAGACAGATACAGGTTCCCTCCCACAGTTTCATTTTTCTTCCGGTCTTTTTTGCGATATATCTTCCGAGATTTCTATCCGGAGCAAAAATAATCTCCTTATCAGCCGGTATTTTACTCACAATTTTTTCTGCATTGCTTGATGTTACAATAATATCACTCAATGCTTTTACACCCGCCGAGCAATTTATATATGAAACCACAAAATGATTTGGATTTTCGTCAATAAATTTTTTAAATAACGGAGCCGGACAACTATCTGCTAATGAACATCCTGCTTCTAAATCGGGTAATATGACCAACTTTGAGGGATTCAAAATTTTTGCCGTTTCTGCCATAAAATGAACACCGCAAAATACAATCACATCTGCTTGCGATTCTTTAGCTCTTCTTGCTAGTTCAAGGCTATCTCCAATAAAATCGGCTAAATCCTGAATTTCGGATTCTTGATAATAATGCGCTAATATTACGGCATTATGCTCTTTTTTAAGCTGTAAAATTTCATCTCGCAATAATCCGTTTACTTCGGTTACATTTTCAAAAAACATCTATTCTCCGGTCAAATCAGATCATATATTTAAAAAATCGGGAATTCTTATTACAAAATTAAGTATTTTCACTGATTAAACCTGCTTTTAATTGTTTCTTCATAAGCGTATCTAACCTGCTCTTCTTCAGCCTCAACTCCGGTAATTATTTCGCCGGGTGATTTAACAAGAACAAATTTTAATTTCCCGTTTTCAACTTTTTTATCGGCAAACATTGCATTGTAAACATCTTTAAACTTTAAATCCCTTATTTCTGAAGGAAACGGTAGTTTTTTGGGGAGATCAACTAATTTATCGAACATTTGATCATCTATTATGCCAAGTACCTTGGATAATGATAAAGAAGTTTCGATACCCGCCGAAACACAAATACCGTGTGAAACGCTAAAATGAAGTGCCTTTTCAAACGCATGACCAAATGTGTGCCCCAAGTTCAGTTTATGCCTTTCTCCCGTATCTCTCTCATCCATCATTATAATCTTGGCTTTACACATTGCCGAGTTATAAATAACCTCTTCAAGCAAGTTTTCATCTCTCTCCAAAATTTTACTCATATTTTGGATGAGATAGTCAAATAGGTAATTACCTTCAATAAATCCGTATTTAATTACTTCACCCATTCCGGAGAGAATTTCTTTATATTGTAAGGTTTTTAAAAACGACGGGTCGCAAAATACCGCTAAAGGTTGATGAAATGAACCGATAAAATTCTTAAAGTTTAGGTAATTTATGCCTGTCTTGCCACCTAATGCTGAATCCACCATAGATAATAAAGTAGTGGGAACCTGAATGTATGAAATTCCTCTCATAAATGTGGAAGCAGCAAAACTTGCTAAATCACCCGTAATTCCCCCACCAACCGAAATAATTATGGTTTTACGGTCAATTTTTCTTTGAATCAAAGAATCTATTACTTTTAAATAATAGTCAATAGCTTTACTGCTCTCTTGAGCAGTTATAATTACGGGATCAGTTAGGTCAAAGTATTTTCCGAAAAATTCTACAACATTATTTAAATAAAGCGAATGAACTTTTTCGTCAATAATAATACAGGCGCGTTTTCTTTCATCACTTAGTGGGAAAGAACCACCTTCGGTTATCAATCCTTTTTGAATAATATAGTTATAAAAACCGGCAAAATGTTTCACTTCAATAGTTCGCAATTAAATCTCCGTTCTCATAATTTTAGAAATCCTTTTTCTAAGTTCTTCGACTCCCGAATTTATACTTAGCTTATCGAAATTTATAATAATATCTGCCGCAAGGTAACCGGGTTCTCTTTCACTAAGCAGAGTTTTTATTTTATTGATAGCTTCATTTTTAGGCAGAGGGTGCCCCTCTCCGTTTTGAAACAGTGGTCGATTTATTTTATTTTTTAATCTCTCGTATAAAACTGCAGGAGATAATTTTAGATAAATCAAAATACCGGAGTTTTTAACTACTTCTAAATTATCGCCGTCTATTAAAGCTCCTCCACCCAATGAAACAACAACTTTTTCTTTTTGCGTGGCTCTTAGTATCTCATCCTTTTCAAGTTTGCGAAACTCGGCAATCCCTCTTTTCTCAATTATGTAGGTAACACTCTCCATTTGAGTTTTTTCAATTTCAGAGTCAATATCAACAAAATCCCAACCTACAATATTAGCAAGAATTTTGCCTAATGTTGTTTTTCCCGAAGTCATAAATCCGGTTAAATAAATTCTTTGAATTAGTTTAATTCCCATTTTAGACCTAATCTGTATGCTATTCCTGAAAGATTAGTTTTTGCTTGAAACTCTCTCTTCCCCAATTCAAACTGAGCTCCGTTTATAGTACCGGTTATTGACTTATAATTATTTTCGATAATAATCTCGGGTTCTCTGAATTTCATTTCAAAATTTAATAGAATATTTGAATAAATTCTGTAATCTAAACCGGCTGCAACAAAAATATTCATATTTACTGCCGGAAATTTACTTTCTAATTCTAATGTGCCGAGTGATCGGTTATATCCGGAAAAATAAACCCCAGCTCCGGCACTCATATAAAAACTCATCACTGACCCTGAAAAGGGGAAATAATAATTAACACCACCTTCTAAAGGAATAATATAATAGCTATCCTCAACTGAAACGCTAACAGTTTTGGTTCCCGATAATACAGTTAACGG
>JACSRR010000266.1 GCA_014879635.1 Ignavibacteriaceae bacterium
CTCGACCAAGGGCGCGCTCTAGCCTTTCATCTTTGCCATAAATACCACTTTCGGCTATAAAACCTACCGGTACAGTATCCGGCATTAAATTTTTATTCAAGTTAATAGTACTTGCTGCTTTCGAGGTATTCTTCGGAATCATAGCTCCGGCAATTCCCAGAATTGATGACCATAAAAAATCTTTTCTTAGCATAATATCGCAATTTAGCAAGTTAAAAGCAAAAACTATGCCAAAAAATGAATCCATTATTAATGTGTGATATATGCTTACAATTCAAAAAAAATAATTTAAAAATTTGTATAATTTTTAATATGTGCTTAATTTCCTTTCAATTTTTAAACAATTTATTTATCATGTAAAATAGTCTATAATCTGAAAAGTTTAAGTTGAGAAAAATTAGATTATAAAGTTTTAATCCCCTTCAAAAAGCAAAAAACAAAGCACCAAGGTAATTTTAAATGAGAATATTTGCATTTGCATTAGTAATAGTTTGTACAATTATCATCAATCCGCAACAGATTAATGATAACCGCAACAATAACAATACGATGATACGGGATTCATTAATCAACCCTGATGTTCTCAATTATGTTACGGAGGAATTTGAGTATTCAACCGGAGGGTGGACTGACATTCAATATGGGCCGGTAATAACGAGTGGTAGTTCTCCAATCCCTGAAATATTGAGTATTGCCCGAAAAGACAATGATTTATTTTTGGGTGGGCAGTGGTTTTCTCAAATTCAAGTAGGCCCTAATAATATCCGTACTACTGCAAATAATGTTGGCGGATATAATATACAAACCAATACTTGGTATAATTTAGCAGGTAGCGGTTTATTTGGCGGAAGCGGAATTATAGGAGCAGATCAATTTGGTCAAATTTTCTCTGTTGCCGCATCCGGTAATTTTGTTTATTTTGCCGGTAGCCATCAAAATCTAAGTGGCAGCAGGTTTATTAGAAGATATAACTTTGTAGAGAAAAGATTTCCGGTTATAAGAGATTTAGGTTCTTTTAACGGAGACATCACTGCAATGACTTTTCATGGGCAATATTTATATGCCGGCGGTAAATTCACTAATGTTAACGGAATAACGGTTAACGGAATTGTAAGAATAGACCCTGAAACATTAACCTACACTCCTTTAGGATCCGGTGTTTCAGGTACGGTTAATACAATTAAAATTATTGGCAATGATGTTTATGTGGGCGGTAAATTTACTTTGGCGGGGGGTAACCCTGCTTTGAATATTGCTAAATGGAACATTGAAACTCAATCTTGGTCTTCATTAGGGGATGGGTTGGGATATTTTGAATCAAACCATCAATCAAGTTCACAGTTTCTTGGTGTAACTTCATTAGCTTTTGCCAATGAAGAACTGTATGCAGGCGGTGATTTTAATAAATCAGGCAATAATTTAACAGGCTGGGTAGCTAAATTTAATTTCTCGTCTAACAGTTGGAAAAAACTATCTTTACAGGCTTCATCATATCCGCCTGTTATTTATGCTATAGAAATTGTAGGTGATTATTTATATGCCGGTGGGATTATTTACGATTTAGCCGGAACCTTTTCCTCAAAAATTGTAATGCGTAACCTTAATACGGGTACCTGGTCAACAATGCCCGGAAATTCTCATAATTCTGTTAATGCAATTTTAGCCACCGAAAACGGGCTTTATGTAACCGGGAAAAAATCGTTAGGTCAAAATCTTTTACAAAAATGGACTATTCCTATACCTGATGTTCCTTTGTTGAGTAGCCCACAAAATAATCAAAACGGATTAACAATACCTATAAATTTAGCATGGGGTGAAGCAAGATTTGCAGAACGGTATTATTTACAAGTTTCAACTGATCAAGGGTTTTCAAATTTAGTTGTGAATGAGAACAATTTACCCTTACCAAACAAACAAATTACGGGTTTGAACCCAAACACTAGCTATTTTTGGCGGGTAAAATCAAGAAATCTATCGGGAGAAAGTGCATGGAGCCAAGTTTCTCAATTTAAAACCTTGGGTCAACCGCTATCTGTTCAATTAATATCACCACAAAATACTTCAACCGTTAATATACCCGTTAAAGCCGTTTGGCGTAAACCCGCAGAGTTATTGGAAACGGTACTTGGTTACAGGATACAAGTTTCAACCACACCTAACTTCTCTTCAATTGTTTATGAAAATCTTAATGTAACCGATACCTCCGAAACAATAGGGAATCTGAATTTTAATACAGATTATTTTTGGCGTGTTAGTGCAAAAAATGAATTTAACTTCGGTGAATGGAGTAACACATGGCAATTTAGAACAGAACAAGATAAGCCTTCAACACCTGCAATAATTTCACCTGCTGATTTTTCTCAAAATTTGATCAACCCTATTAATTTAAGATGGTCTTCAAGTTTGCGTGCCTCAAGTTATCAGATTGAAATCTCAGAAGACTTATTTGTTAACATCATCTATTCTAATACAAAAATAGGGATTAACAGCACAACTGAAACCGTGAGTAACTTGCAACCCGGAAAAACATATTACTGGAGAGTTAGGGCTTTAAATTCCGGAGGATCAAGCGAATATAGTATAGCCCGTTTTAGTACTCTTCCGGTTCCGAATACAGTGAATTTACATTCACCGGTTAATAATCAGATTAATACAGAATTTGCCTCTTTAACTTTAAGATGGTTTAGAGTTCCTACTGTAGCCGGTTATCAACCATTTTATAGTTTGCATGTTTCTAAAGATTCAACCTTTAATAACTTGGTATCTTCTTTTTCTTTAAATGATTCTACGATGAATATTACCGGGTTAGAGCCATTTACAAGATATTATTGGCGTGTGAGAGCAACAAATATTGCCGGTCAAGGTCAATGGAGTTCAATAAGAACTTTTGTTACTAAGAATGCTGCCCCTGAAGTAGTATCCTTATCATTACCTTCAAACAACTCAAAGGGTATTAATAGAAACCTGACTTTTAAGTGGAATAAATCAAAAAGGGCTGAAACATACAGATTACAAGTTTCCAATTTACCCGGGTTTAACGGTTTAGTTAAAGTTGATACGGTTTTGGGAGATACATTGATAAACATATCTGATTTAGACTTATACACAAATTATTTTTGGAGAGTAAAAGCCATAAATCAAATTGGGGAAAGTAATTGGAGTGAAGTTTTTTCTTTCAAAACGAAGGGAGTTGCATTAGCTCCAAATTTGATTTCACCGTCAAATAATACAGTTAACCAAAACCCGCAGGTTGTGCAATTCATTTGGAATAAGGCGGGTGAACAAATTGAAGCTATACAAAATTACAGGTTACAAATATCTACGAGCCCCCTTTTTGAGAACGATTCTCTGTTTGTCAACTTAGTAACTACAGATACAACTAGAACGGTTAATCTATTTATATCTCAAAAAACTTATTATTGGCGAGTGAGTGCCGCAAATGAAAACGGTACGGGTGATTGGAGTGCAGTTTTCAGGTTTAGAACTGCTCCTGTTTCGGTTCCCGGTATAACTTACTTGATTGAGCCTGAAAATAATGCCATAGGGGTTGCAAAACCTGTAACATTCAAATGGAGAACAAATTCGTTAGCTGATTTCTATAGCTTTATAATTGCATCAGATTCTAGCTTTAGCAACATAGTATATTCAAAAATTGATATTCCCGATACTTTTATAACGGTCAATAATTTACAAGGTATGACAAAATATTACTGGAAAGTTTCGGCTTACAATTCATTAGGAGGAAACACTTTCAGTTCCGTATTTAACTTTATGATAACGGGTACTCCTTTTGCAGCCGGGCTGATTGAACCTGTAAATAATGTCTTTAATCAAGCCGTGAACTGCTTAACTTTTAAGTGGAGTGAGCCGGGCGTAAGAACTGAAAATATTCTAAGCTATCAATTGCAAGTGTCTTGGGATGCGTTATTTAATGCAGTGTCATTTGATGTCACATCAATTGCAGATACTTTTTATGTATTAGACGGTTTAACTATGAATACCCGTTATTATTGGCGTGTGAGAGCTATTAATAATTCGGGTAGCGGTGATTGGAGTGCAGTAAATACTTTTATGACCGGACTTTTTGCACCGGCACAACCTGTTTTATCGCTCCCCTTAAATAATACGGATGCAATTTGGAGACCGGTTAATTTCGCTTGGGCTAAGGTTGATGCTGCATCACACTACAGAATTCAACTTTCGATCAACGATTCATTGTTTAGGGATATTTACCCTAATGAACTAGAATTTGATGTTTCAAATATTTTCGATACGGTCTATACAAGAACTTTTTTAACCAGAAACGGAACTCAATATTTTTGGCGTGTTAAAGCTTTTAATTCACAAGGTGAGAGTGAGTGGTCGCAAGTATTTAATTTTAAAAGCGCAGGACCACCAAAATCAGTGAATCTAATAACACCGGGGGTTAATCAAATTGATGTACCGTTATACAATGTTCCGTTTTCGTGGAGTTTTCCCGGTCATGTTTTACCCGATTTACTTACTTATTATTTCATAGAGTTTTATACTCATCCTGATTTAGGTTCTTTTAACCGTGTCTATATAGCTTATCCCAACACAACACCCGAAGATACAACGCGGCTGGTGGGTAATATTTCAAACACTTTCTCACCCGGTACTTCATATTGGTGGCGTGTAGAATCTTATAATAATGCCGGTACGGGAATATTTAGCGAAGTAAGAAAATTTACTACGGTTTTTACTGCAATTCCGTCTGTTCCGCAATTAGTTTCTCCTGCTAATAATCAAATAGCAGTATATAACCCTAATCAATTTAAATTCAGGAAGGCAAGCCAAGCAGCTCAATATTTTGCTCAAGTGGCAACCGATTCTCTTTTCACTCAAATAACGCACTCAGAAATTTACTCAAGTTTAGATACATCGTTTATTGTAAGTAACTTAGAACCTTATGTAACATATTTTTGGCGTGTTAAATCGTTAAATCAATTGGGAGAGAGTGAATGGAGTGAGACCCGGAAATTTAAAACTTACGGGTTACCCTATGCTACTAACCCTGTTACACCTGCTAATAATGCTTTGAATCAACCTATTAACGGATTAAAATTTGTATGGAGTAAAGCACAGGAAAGAATAGAATCAATCTTTAATTATCGCCTGCAAATAGCAACTGATTCAAATTTTATTAATATTTTTTTAGATGACCTTTCTTTAACCGATACAAGCAGAATAGTAAACGGATTAAGCCCAAATACTAAATATTTCTGGCGTACTAATGCTAGAAATCAAGTAGGTTGGGGTGAATGGAGCCCTGCATTTACCTTAGAAACTATTAAGAATATTACAGTTTTGTATCCTAACGGAGGAGAATTAATACCCGAATCAAAGAATTTAGTTATTAATTGGATAGGATCTCCTTATCCCGTAAAAATTGAATATAGTACAAACTCGGGTAGTGATTGGGTAACATTAGTATCTAATTATACTTCCGTTGAATCGAAATATAATTGGAGTGTGCCTGAGTTAAGATCTAATAGCTCAAAAATCAGGGTGAGTTATGTTGAACAAGGTATAAGCAGCGATGAATCGGATAACAATTTTTCGATTGTTGATTTTAGACCTGAATTAGTAGCTGCGGGTCAACTTTTTTCACCGCAAATAGGAAGACCTTTTTACGGCTACAGGTTTTCAATCAACTACAAAAGTCAAGAGAATAAGCCACCCGCACAGGGTTTTCCGAGAGCCGAGCTTTTCTTAAATGATACCTTAGTTTCTGTTGTTAGTTTAACCGGCACTGTCCACGGGAACAATGATTTTATTACCGGGAAAGAATACTTTCAATCTGCTACGCTACACAAGTTAGGAAACTATAAGCTAAGATTTTTAGCGGTTGATATTGACGGTGATACCTCTATTGTTTATCCTTCTCCCGGTAATTTAATAAATGGTCCTATTGTTGTTAATACTCCCGATGATCTTGAAGCCCGTTCACCCATTAATTTTTTTAATGTTCAAAATCCGAATTCAATAGGTATAGGAGAATTATTTAACGCTTCTATTTCCGTAAGAAATAATTCAATTTATCAGGTAGTTGCAGATGTGCAAGTGTCTATAATAAATTCTAACGGAGTGCCATTAGAAAGTACAATAATTCGCGCCGTAATTAGCGGGAATAGTACCTGGACAAACTATCCTGCTTTTACAATTCTTGAAGAAGGGGTTTACATTATTAAAGCTAATGTTGATCCGCAGAATTTGATAATTGAATCTAACGAAGATAATAATATAGTTACTAGAACCTTTACCGTTGGTAACCCCTCTAACTCAATTACAATGTCAAATCAAAGCTCAAATACCGCCGGCACAAATTTCAACCCGGTAACGGTGTCCGGTCAATCAGGCTATAATTTGGGCGGAGCTTCTCAAAACTCAAATAGTTTAGGAGTTAGCGGAGGTACTGTAAAAGTAACTTTAAACGGTATAGAATACTCAGGTAGAACTGAATCAAACGGCTCTTATTCCGTTCCTATTACCGGGTTACCCGCAGGAACTTATAATGCCGTCACTGAGGTAAGCGATGGGCAGTTAGTTAGTACCTCTAATTCGATTTTGGAAATATCGGAGTATCAACCACCGGCAGGATCGCAAAATGATATAAGAGATATTTCCGTTAATTCAATTTTACAGGTTAATCCGGTAATCTTGACAGGAAGAGAAGAAAGTGCAATTATAAGCCTTAGAAACAACGGTAATGTTACTCTTAATAATGTTAAGTTACTTCTTAGATTAAACGGTTTAATTTCGGATAGTTTAATAATTTCATCTATTCAACCGGCTGCCTCACAGAATGTTGTTATGAGATTTACGCCTACAATTCCGGGAAGAGCAGTTTTAGTAGCTGAAGCAGATCCAAATTTCGAAATTGATGAGATTTCGAAGAATAATAATCTCGCACTTAAAGAAATTGTAATGACGGCTTCTTTATCTGATTTAACAGTTAGTAGTTTTATTGTTCCCGAAATTCTTAAGGTAAATTCAGACTTTGTAATGAATGCAACAATAACTAACCAGGGGAATAATGATGTTACCGCTCCGTTTACCGCCGGTTTCTACATTGATGAAGAATTAGTAGGTACAAGAACTATAAACGGAATTAAAATTAATCAAAATATTTCAATTCAATTGCCTGTTTCGGTTAGTGATTCGGGACAAAAGTTCTTTAAAGTAGTTGCCGATATTACAAACTCAATCAATGAAGAGATTGAGAACAATAATGAAAGCGGAGTATTTCAGTTCGTGAATCCCGTAATTCAAAATTTGACATTAAGGCAACAAGATTTTACCGTAACTCCGGTTTTACCGGGAGCCGGAGATAGCGTTTATTTTACTATAACTGTGTTAAATTCCGGTGATAAAGCTTCACTGCCAACAAGTGCAAGGTTTTCTGTAGCTAATTCAACTTACAACTCAATTGTTGATGTTCCTGCACTTCAACCGGGTGGCGCAGTTCAAATATCTACGGCAGTTCCTTACATTGCAACAGGTAGGGGCACATTTACCGGGAGAGCAGAAGTAAACTTCGACAATAATCAGCCGGAATTAACAAGACTTGATAACAATGCATTTCAGAGTTTTGTGAGCGGAGAAGGATCAGATTTAGCTATAGATTCAACAAATCATATTATGCTGAGTAATCCATATTCAAAACCAAATAATTTGATATTCGTAAAATCAAAAGTAACAAATAAGCATAATACCAATGCAAGCGGAACCGTTGAATACTCAATCATAAACTCAAACGGTCAGAGAGAAATTTTGGGGAGTGTGCAGGTTAATGTTCCGGCAGGGCAGCAAGTTGAAACAGATTCTTTGCTTATAAGCTTTCCGGTTACGCCTGTTGAATTAAATGCAACATTAAAATCTATTCAACCTCCTGATTTTAATAGTATCAATAACAGAAATAATTTAATAACCGGTGATGTTGCTCCTGTTATTATTCTTCCTGATACAATTACTTTTTATGAAGATTCTTCAATAGTTTTTAATTTGGCTAATTATGTAATTGATCCGGGAGATGATGTTGAGAATATCGGATGGAATATTTCTCAATCTAATAACTTGATATATGAGTATATTGATACATTAAGATTGTTTAAGATTTCTGCTCCCGAAAATTATTACGGTAGAGAACAAGTTCGATTTGATGCAACAGATTACAACTTTACAAGTTCAAAATTTGTGATCATAGATGTTGAACAAGTTATTGATTACCCTGAAATGCCTTCTTTAATTTCGCCTGTAAACGGAGAAAAAGGTTTACTCAATCCCGTAAATCTAGTTTGGCTATCCGGTATAAACACCGCCGTTTATAGATTACAAGTTGCACCTGATAGCCTTTTTGGTGCAGGTATGATAAAAGACACTTTAGTTACCGATACTACTATCGCTTTAAATGATTTACCCCTTTTTACTCAAATATTCTGGCGAGTTAGAGGGGAGAATGATGAGGCAGAAGGGCAATGGAGTAATGTAAATAGGTTTACAACTCTCGGTAATCCTTACGCTTCTGTTTTATTAGAACCGGTAAATAATAGTATTAACCAACCTTTAGACAGTTTGAATTTTAGATGGAACAAAGCCGAAGAAAGGATTGAAACTATTCAGTTTTATCAGTTCCAACTTTCATTAGACTCTTCATTTAATTCATTGGATATTAATGATTCTACTTTAACCGACACATTATTTATTGCGAACAATTTAGAATATTTGACCAACTATTTTTGGCGAATTAGAGCCTCTAATGAAACCGGTTGGGGAGACTGGAGCCAAGTCAATAAATTTACGACTATAATTGAAAGACCGCTTACTCCTGTGTTATTAACACCGGTTAATAACGGTACAGGAGTTATCAATCCGGTTTTTGCAATTTGGAGTTCTGCACTTAGATCAGAGAAATACAAAATTCAATTGTCTGATAGTGCTAGTTTTTCTAATCTAATTTTAGATGACGGAAATGTTCTTGATACGGCAGTTCAGTTCCCTAATTTAAATAGCTATACTCAATATTTCTGGAGAGTTAAAGCTACTAATGCGGGAGGTGAAAGTGATTGGAGTAATGTATATGATTTTCGGACATTAGGCTTGCCTTTTAGCACTTCTCAAGTGTTTCCGGCAAATAACAGTTTTAATCAACCTATTGATAGTTTAAACTTTACTTGGCGTGTTGCCGGTGAACAGAACGATAAACCTCTTGTAAAAGATGCGGTAAAATTGAGCTTAGATGATCAAGAAGGTGAATTTAATAACGGTGTTGTTGATTTTATTACCGGTAAAGAATCAGATTTCCCCGAAACTATTTTAAGTTACAATCTACTTGTAGTAACTGATACTGTAAATATGAGTGTATTTTATAATGATACAACCTTAACAGATACAACTATCATATTATCAGGCTTTAATAATCTTACAGAATATTATTGGAAAATACGCGGAAAGAATGAGAACGGTTGGGGTGAATATTCAAACTGGTATAAGTTTACTACTATAATCTCTGCTCCAGATGCACCGGTATTAATAAGCCCTGCGAACAACGGAACAGGGGTAAAAAATCCTGTAGCCGCAGTTTGGAAAGCTGCTCAAAGAGCAGAAAACTACAGAATACAATTAGCAGATAACCCGGGCTTTGTTAACCCTGTATTAGATGAAATTAATGTTATTGATACTTTAAAACAATTGCCTGTTTTGAGTAACTATACGCAATATTATTGGAGGGTTAAAGCAATTAATATAGGCGGTGAGAGTGATTGGAGTGCTGCTTATTCTTTTAGAACTTTAGGGTTACCTTTTAGTACTAATCAAATCATTCCTTCAAATAATAGCCAAAACCAGCCTGTTGATGGTTTAAGTTTTATTTGGAGTGTAGCCGGCGAACAAAACGATTTACCGGGAAACAAAAAAATAAAGGTCCAAAATTTACACTCTGAAGATTTAGAAAACGGCAAAAATATAAACAGTAAAGAGGATAAACTAAAAATTGCAAATTCTCCCGTGAGTATATTGAATTATGAAATTCTTATTGTAACCGATACTTTATCGATGAATATATTTTATAATGACAGTACACTTTCTGATACAACAATTACATTATCAGGATTTGCTAATCTAACGGAATACTACTGGAAAGTAAGGGCTAAAAATGAGAACGGTTGGGGTGAATACTCAAATTGGTATAAATTTACTACAATAATTGCTGCACCTGATGTGCCGGTATTAATAAGCCCTGTTAACAACGGAACGGGAGTTACAAATCCTGTAACCGCTGTTTGGAACAGTGCAAATAGAGCCGTAAATTATAGAATACAATTAGCTGATAATCCGGGTTTTGTTAATCCTGTAATTGATGAAGGAAATGTAATTGATACTATCAAGCAGCTAACATCATTAAATAATTTAACTCAATATTATTGGAGAGTTAAAGCTGTTAATATTGGCGGTGAGAGCGATTGGAGTGCAAGTTTTGCCTTCAGAACTCTTGGTACGCCTTCATTAGTTCAATTATTATTACCGGAATATAATGCTATTAATCAACCTGTTAATAATATGCAATTTGTGTGGACTAAGGCTTTTGATATTACCGAAACTATACTTAACTACCGCTTTGAATTGTCATTAGACACTATGGGAATAAATTTTGTAATAATTGATTCAACTTTAATGGATACATTTAAAGTTGTTAATAATCTGAATAACTTAACAAATTACTATTGGCGAATATCATCAAAAAATGAAGCGGGTTGGAGTAATTACAGTAATTGGAATAAGTTTGCTACAATTATTTCTGTGCCTTCGCAAGTTATTCTTTTATCACCGCAAAATAATTCAGTAAACCAAGTTTTAACTCCGCTGCTTGTTTGGTCAAAAGAAAATATCTCTGAAAGGTATAAAATTCAGCTTAGTTCAGATGCAAACTTTGTGAATATTATTTTTAGTGATAGTACCGTTACCGATACCTTTAAAGTTACTCCTGTTACACTCAATTACAAAACAAAATACTATTGGAGAGTACAAGCAATTAATGTAGGGGGTACGGGCAACTTTTCAACAACATGGAACTTTACCACACAAAAGCAGCCTATTGCATCTCCTTCTAACTTAATTGCAACTGCCTTAGTAGTGGGTGAAGTAAAATTAACTTGGAGAGATAACTCAATAAATGAAAACGGATTTTTAATATACCGTAAAACAGGAGATTCTCTATCTGTATCGCCACTTCTTGTTATTGATACGGTTGCCGCAGATGAAACTCAATATTTTGATTACGGAATATCAGATACAACATTGTATAGTTATCAAGTTATTGCCTTTAACGGAGATACTGTCTCCTCTCCAAGCAATTTTGCGTTTGTTACTACATTAACCGGGATAAAAGAAATAAGCGAGGGGCAGGTTCCTGAAGAGTATAGTCTTTCACAAAATTATCCTAATCCCTTTAACCCAAGTACGATAATTAGATTTGCGGTACCATACGATTCTTTTGTTGATTTGTCATTGTTTAATATTCAGGGAGAAAAAATTAAGGCTCTATTTGAAGGTAATGTAAATCCCGGATTTTATCAAATAAAGCCTGATTTCGGTAATTTACCGAGCGGAATTTATTTATATAGAATAGTAGCTCGCTCAAGCACAGGTGAATCATTTATCGAGACCAAGAAGTTAACTCTTGTTAAGTAATAAAATTTTACTAATCCATAATTATAAAATTGAGGCGCATTAAAAAAGTTAGGGGTTAGAAAGCTGTTTCCGGCGCCGGCGAATAGTGACCTCCTGTCAATTGTCAGCAAAGCGAACTATCAACTGAGTTTCGCATCTGTCTTGTACCGGCATTGGTTGTCAGTAATCGGTTTTTGTGGTTGTATAAAATGCCGAGTGCTTAACATCAGTGATTGTTTACTCCCTTATCCGGGAATTTCGTAAATTAGGAACTGAAAAACACAATTTCGGTAAAAGTACGGAATTAATAATTCCACCATAAAGTCGAGTAAAAAACTAAAGGAGGTAAATTATAGTAATCGACTATCTACTACTGATAGGTGCCGTTTTAATACTTATCAGCATAATCACTTCAAAGCTACTCGATAATTTGGGTATTCCTACTCTTTTGCTTTTTATTGGGGTCGGAATGTTAGCCGGATCTGAAGGTATTGGCGGAATTAATTTTAATGATGCGGGTTTAGCACAATCAATAGGGATTGTTTCATTATTATTTATCCTCTTTTCAGGCGGGCTTGATACAAATTGGAAAGAGTCAAAAGTTGTTTCATTACCCGCATTCACTCTTGCAACAGTAGGTGTTTTAGCTACTGCATTATTGATAGCGGTAGCTGTTATGTTAATTTTTAATACTTCGTTTTTGTGGGGGCTTCTGATAGGCTCAATCATTTCTTCAACCGATGCTGCTGCCGTTTTTGCGGTGCTTAGAATTGGAAATATCTCTCTAAAAGGAAGACTCAAACCACTTCTTGAATTAGAATCCGGAAGTAATGACCCTATGGCGGTGTTTTTAACAATAAGTACCATCGAATTATTATTAAATCCGGAAAAAACGTTCCTTTCACAGACTTTGTTCTTTGTTCAACAAATAGGATTAGGTGCCCTAATTGGTTTGCTTGGCGGTAAGGCAATGGTATTCCTAATTAACAGACTTAATTTTTCTTACGAAGGCATTTACCCCGTTTTTTCACTTTCTTTGGCTATAATAGTTTATTCGCTTACAGCAGTTACAGGCGGAAGTGGATTTCTTGCTATTTATATTGCCGGCTTAGTACTCGGAAATTCACAAATTATTCAAAGACGCACACTTCTTAGATTCTTTGACGGACTTGCAGTGTTAAGTCAAATTGCGATGTTTTTAACTTTGGGATTGTTAATTTTTCCATCAAACTTAATTAATGTTTGGGGATATGGGTTACTTTTAGCGGGTATATTAATTTTTGTAGCCAGACCAATAGGAGTTTTTCTTTCTCTAATTCCATTTAAATTTAAGTTTAAAGAGTTGGTTTTTGTTTCGTGGGTGGGCTTAAGAGGAGCGGTTCCTATTGTTCTTGCTACATTCCCTCTAATTTACGGAATAAAGAATTCTGATTTGATATTTAATTTGGTGTTCTTTATCGTGATTACTTCTTCGCTACTTCAAGGGTGGTCACTTAATCTCACCGCAAAGTTATTAGGTTTAGCTGAACCTTTTGTCCCTAAGAAAAAAACACAAATAGAATTTAGTAACGAAACTCAAATTGACACCGAAATCTTTGAGGTTATTGTGAATGAAAATTCCGGAATGTGCGGTAAGCAAATTGTTGATTTAGATTTTCCGAAAGATAGCAGGATTATTTTAATTGTTCGAAACGACCAAAACATTATTCCCGCGGGTAACACAATTATTGAACCGGGTGATTTGCTCTCCATTCTAATGAACAAGCAAAACAGAGATGCTATTCATGATATTCTTGCTTTAACTCAATAATCTTTGATTTAATAAGTTTGTGGAATGAACATACCAGCTTTATTTGAAGCCTTAGATATCAGATCATCATCAACAACAATTACAACATTTCCCTTTTTTCGTCCCGTTTCAACATAGGCATGAGCTGCGGAAATCTCTTCGAAGGGATAAATTCTGTCAATAACAGGTTTGTATTTGTTCTCTGAGGTTAGGTTCGCAATGAATTCGAGATTTTCGACGGTTTCTTTAGTAACACCGCCTATTACTTTTTTACTTGTTGTGAGTTCAGTCCAAATTGCTTTGAAAACGGGTGAAGGGGTAAAATGAACGGCTCTCAAGTATAAACCATTTTCATTAAGAGACAACACGGCATTTTCAAAATTAGTTTTTCCTACCGTATCGTAAACTACATCATATTTAACACCCTTTTTTGAGAAGTCATCCTTATTATAGTCGAAAACATTAGCAGCACCGAGCGAGAGAACCAGCTCGCGGTTTTTAGAGCTACATACACCGGTAACAACTGCACCAAAAAATTTAGCTAATTGAACCGCAGCTGTACCGAGCGAACCCGAAGCTCCGTAAATCAAAACCTTTTTTCCTTTAAGTTCTCCTGCTTGTTTAAGAAAGTGCAACGATGTTAAACCACCAAAGGGAATTGCTGCAGCCTCTTCAAATGTGATATTGCCGGGTATTTTAGAGATAATACCGTTTTCTGAAATAGCTTTAAATTCTGCATAAGTACCCGGGTTAAAGCCCGAAGACCCGAAAACTCTATCTCCAATTTTAAACTTAGTAACACTTGAACCTGTTGAGTCAACTACTCCCGCAAAATCTACACCAAGAATCTTCTTTTTCGGCTTCGGAAAACCCATAATAAATTTACTAAGCCAAGGGTCTGCTTTTCTTAAACGAACATCGCCCGAGGTTACTGTTGTACAGTGTATATTAACAATAACTTCATCTGCTTTCGGGACAGGTTTAGGTACATCGCTTAATTTTAAAACACCGGGGGCACCGTAATTTTCAAATATTATCGCTTTCAATTAATAACCTCTTTTAAGTGAGCGTTTAGAATAATTAAACCTTAAACTTTTTGGAATAACAGGCAATAAACCTTCCCAACTTGAGAATTCAGATTGTTAGAGTAAAAATTTTCTTGTAGTAAACGAAGTTATTGCACTTTGAGTTAATACAATCAAAGATTAGTTTGTGCGGTATAAATTAAGGATGAGACCATAAAATTGATAAATCTTAGGCTTGAGAAAAATTAGCTGATGGATAAAGTTCTACCCACTACTATTACTGTCTCTTATACACATCTGACGCTGCCGACGACGGA
>JACSRR010000457.1 GCA_014879635.1 Ignavibacteriaceae bacterium
CCCGGAGATTCGTAATCTTAATATTTGAACATGTTTGATCACGGTTCTTCTTGTTCAGATTATTCAAACTTTATGCTTAAAATTTTTGCCACCGAAAAATCAGGTGAACCATTAAATGATAAATAGGTGGTAATATTATTTACCGCTGAGCACACTGAGAGAACAAGGAGGAAAGGTGAAAATAGATCTAAGTTTTGATAATTAAGCAGGGGTGGTAACTCGGGAGAGCTATCAACGGCGTTTCCCATCACTCCTTCAGGGGTGGAAGTGAAGGGTGAAGAATGAAGGTGCAAGACAATTTGTTGATTCCTGAATAATAAAAAAAGCTGCCCATTTATTTGGACAGCTTCTTAAAATGGTTATAGATTGTTATCGAAATTACTGAATAACAGAAAATTTAACAGTCTTTGACTGAGTTTTCCCGCTGTTATTAATAGAGATAATATTCACAAAATAAACACCGTTAGAAATATTGGTGAGTAATTTACTTATCTCGTGCATTCCAGCCTCAAATTTACGATTAACAACCGTTTCAATAGCAGCGCCTGTTACCTCATAGAAAGTAAGTTTTACAGTTGATTCTTCGTCAATCATAAACCCAATTTTTATCTCGTTTTTATCACTAAGCACAACAGGGTTAGGATAAACCGGAAGAAGTTGAAAGCCGTTGATAAGCGATGCAGGATAAAATTCTGACATTGCTGTTAATGTTCTAGTTCCGTCAAAGTCAATCTGATATAGTTTGTAGATGACCGTACCTTGTTCAAAATTATAACCCTCATCAATAAAAGAATATGATGATTTTTCTGTTGTGGTTCCTTTTCCCGGTACAAATCCGGTTTTAATTTCGGGAGTATAAGTTGAGGTTTTAGTAATTTCGAAACCGGAGTTATTTAATTCGGTTGCAGTTTCCCAGCTTAGCAGCGGTTTTCCGTTAAAGTCAGATATAGAAAACGAAGTTAATTCAACCGGTATAGGGTCTTCGCCAAGAGTTCCGTTAGGATTCAAGTTTTGAGCGTAAATATCTCCTGATTCGTTAAAATTTGCACCCCAAGCACCAATAATAACTCCATTTGTAGTTTGCTTAAAGTCAGAATGAATTTTATTGGAAGGATTTGAAACTGTAACATAACCGTTTGGCCAAACAGTGTTGCCCGCAGAGTTAAATTTTATAGCTTTGATAGTGTCTGATACCCCACCCGGGTCAGCAGAGTAGAACAAAGCAGTGTAATTTCCGCCCGAGGAAAAAGCTTTAAACGAACCAAAACTGTTTGAAACATCCGAATAAATATTTATTCCGTTGTCACCCCAAGCCCTGCTACCGTTAGTAGTAACTTTTTGAACAAAAACTGAAGAAGAAGTTTGACCCGAACTTCTATCTTCGAAAACAGTAAACACTTCGCCCGAGTTAAAATCAATTGCCGGGATAGGATTGTATTTTTGTCTTGAAGCTCTTGTTGAGAGTTCAACGCCGTTTGCAGGATATTCAAAAGTACCGCCGGAATTAATTCTTTGAATATATGCACTTTGAAGATTGAGGTTGTTTCTGTCATCATGCCAGCCAACAATTGCTCCGTTGTTTCCGTCCGTAATTACGGTTGGTCTTAGAGTACCCGCAACTCTGCCTAATCCTTGAACTTGGATACCGCCTTGACCCCAAAGTTGAGTACCGGATGAAGAGAATTTTTGCGAAAATAGTTTGGCACTTGCAGAGAAAAATGGTCCGGTATAAGCTGAATGGACAATAATAACCGATCCGTTGTCTGATGGTACCATTCTTACATAAGTCCAATTTTCAGTAGTTCCGCTTGCATAGAGTACAGGTTCAGTACCCCACTGGGCAATTCCGGAAGAATTTAATTTTTGGAGACCAATTTTTTGAGGAGAAGAGGCAACAATCCAACCAAAAACATAATTGCCGTCTGAGGTTTGCACAACTCTTGGGTCAGCTTGATAGTCAGTCAGCTGGCTTAATTCAACACCGTTAGCACCCCAAAGAAACTGTCCTTCGGGAGAGATTTTGTATGCAAACGGTCTGAGATTCCCGTTTCGAACATCTGTGAAAACAAGAATTGCGTTGCCATCGGAGTCAGTAATCATATCCCAATCAACGAGAGAGGAGTTTTGAGAATTATTACTAATGAGTAAACCTTGATTAGCCCACATCTTATATCCCGAAGGAGAAAGCCGTTGAAGGTAAACGGCGTAACTACCGCCTCTATTATCAAACCAACCAATGTAGCTTCCTCCGTCGTTTCGAATTGAAATTTTAGGAACGGTTTGATCACCGGTAGTATCACAAACGGCTAAATTCACAGGAGTTGAAGGGAATTGTGAATAACCGGGCAGAGATAAAATAAAAATAATAATAAAAGTAGATAAAAACTTCATTATAACCTCAGAAATTAAAAAATAACGAACTTATTCTACTAAAATTAAAGATAAAAGTAAAGTGTTATTACAACTTTTTATTAATTTTTAGAGAACGCCGCATTTAATAGTGCCAATTGTCCTAAATGATAAACATCATGCATAATTACACCTCTTATCATAAGCTCGAACCGGTATTTTGTACCCGGAACATTAGTATCCAAAATCGAATCTTCTAAAGTAGCTAAAGTAACCATCATTTCTTCGTGAACTTCTTTTAGCTCGTCAATAGCAAATTTCCAATCTTGCACATCGTGTGATGGTTTAGAAACCCAATCATCATCACTATCAATTTCAA
>JACSRR010000097.1 GCA_014879635.1 Ignavibacteriaceae bacterium
AGATGTGTATAAGAGACAGGAGAATAAGTTACCTAAAAATCTTTTTGTTAGGGTTCACCGTTCTTATATTGTAAAAATTAGCAGCATAAATGATATTTCATTCAATAATCTATTAATCGGAAAAAAAATTATTCCTGTAGGAGCCTCCTTTAAAAGAAATTTATTTAGTAAATTAAATATTCTTTAGTAGATTTTCTCAGAACTGAGAATTCAAATCCATCCATAAATAAAATAAGGAAAAATATGCAAAGAGAGATTCACAGTTGGTTTAGCCCCAGACTTCAAAAAAACATGGAAATAGTTGCCTACGGTCACTATGGATTTGCCCTTTTAATGTTCCCTACTGCAGCTGCAGATTATTTGGAATATGAAAGATTTCAACTGATTGACACCCTTAAGCCCTTTATTGATGCCGGCAAGATTAAAGTTTATTCAATTAATAGTATTAATAACGAAAGCTGGTTAAATAATTCTATGATGCCACACCATAAGGCGCTCAGGCATCAAACATATAATTACTATGTTTTTGACGAAGTTGTCCCTTTTATTTTTAACCACTGTAAATCAAGAGTTCCTATTGTAACAACAGGGGCTTCACTTGGTGCACTACATTCTGCAAACATATTTTTTAGACGCCCTGACCTCTTTGCCGGTACTGTTCCTATGAGTGGTGTTTATGATTTAAAATCGTACTCAAAAGGGCATTTTGACGAGAATGTCTATTTTAACTCGCCGGAAGATTATATTCCTCACATTCAAGACAATAATTATTTGAATCAGATGAGAGGTAAAAAAATTATTTTGGCTTCCGGATCAGGAGATTTTGAAGATCCTAACGCTTCTTACAGATTATCAAAAATATTATGGTCAAAAGGTGTTCCTAATGATTTAGAAATTTGGGGACCGGAATACAGACATGACTGGCCCACTTGGAGAAAAATGTTACCTCACATTATCGGGTCTAAACTTATTTAAGTTATGCGAATAATTTCTAAATTATTTATTCTGCTTTTTATTGCGGGCGGAATTCTTTCCGCCCAGAATTTTTCTCTCGATTCTTTATTGTTAAAGCAATCTGACACTACTCTTATTAAAGTACTACGGGATTATCAACATTTCAAAGTAAGAGTTGTTTATACCCAAATTGAAAGAGATGAAAACAATTTTCCGCACTTTACCACTTATCAATTTGGAATGAATGACCATGATTACTTTTATCCTGCAAGTACGGTTAAATTCCCCACTGCTTTAATTGCCCTTCAAAGATTAAAACAGTTAAATATACCGGGTTTAAATAGAAATTCGGTGATCAATTTTGATTCGGCATACAGCAATCAGAAAGGAATTGATTACGATTCTTCTTCCAAAAACTTCAAACCTTCTATCGGGCACTATGTAAAAAAACTTTTTATTGTTAGCGATAACGATGCATACAACCGTCTGTATGAATTTACCGGACAAAAAGAATTAAATGAAACATTGTGGAAAATGCGTTACGGCGGCTTAAAGATTCTGCATCGTTTTTCACCCGGATTCACATTTGAAAGCAACAGATTTACGAATCCTTATAAATTATTTTCCGGTGAGGGAGAGGTAATTTATTCGCAACCTTTAGTTTGGAATCCTACTCAATATAAGAATTACCACAAAGATTTGCTGATCGGAAAAGCTTATTACGACGGTGATAGCTTAGTCGAAAAACAATTTGATTTTACTTATAGAAATTTTTTCTCCTTAAACACGCAACAAGAAATGTTGAGAAATTTAATTTTTCCGGAAACAGCTCCTGTTGAAATGAGATTTGACTTAACCGAAGATGATTATAATTTTGTTCTTTACTGTATGTCGCTTTTACCGCGAGAAAGCACTTACCCGGCTTATCCCCCAAAAAAGTACTTTGACAACCGCGTTAAATTCTTTATGTATGGTGATGTAAAGGGAGAAATTCCTTCAAATATCAGGATATTTAACAAAGTTGGATTAGCATACGGTTTTGTTACAGACAACGCATATATCGTTGATTTTGAAAAGAAAATCGAATTCTTCTTAAGCGCCACAATTTATGTAAATGAGAATGAAACATTTAATGATAATTTGTACGAGTACGATAAAATAGCGATACCGTTTCTCGGAGAACTTGGTAGAGTAATTTATGAATACGAATCTAACAGAGAGAAAAAGAATTTACCTGTTTTAGACAAATTTATTTTAGATTATAATGACCGGTAAAGTTATCTAAGAGTTTAGTTCCTGTTTCGCCACTAAGAAAAGGGTTAAAAAGAAGAGCCCAAATCATACCCCTAACAAAACCGGCGCTGCTACCATCTTCAAATTTGGCAAAACTTTCGCAATTCCCGTCGCACCTAACGGAATTTTGATAATTGAAGTAAGCGTTTTCGGGCAAATTTTCGGAGATGGCGTTTTTTGAAGTGAACTTCACATTAACCGGTGAAATTTCTTTAATGCCGTTTGAATTCTCTAAAAAACCACAGTTTATCAAGCCTAACCCGCAATGGTTTTCGCCAATTGTGTCACCCAAAAAAAGAACTCCTGAACCAACGGCAAGAATAGGTTTATGTATCATTCGCATTACGGAGAATTGATTACAAAGATGCAAAGTTCTCAAACTTTTGGAAATATCAAAAGTTTCGGGAAACACTACTGCTTTCGAACTGTCTCTTATACACATCT
>JACSRR010000357.1 GCA_014879635.1 Ignavibacteriaceae bacterium
GTGGGCTCGGAGATGTGTATAAGAGACAGGACTTTAATAGTTCACCTATTATATCTGGGGATGAGAACGGTTGAATTTAATCATCCGCCAATTACAAATAAATTCGAAATATTCTCTTTACTTTCATTTTCGTTGGCTTTCTCTTACTTCTTATTAGAGTTATCTACTGATATTAGGAGTACGGGTTTGTTTATAATGGTTTTGTCTTTCATTTTTCAGATAATTTCTTCTATATTTATAGAAGATTTAACAAATGTTAAAGAAGTACTACAAAATAGAATGTTAGGAATGCATGTGATAAGTGCGTTACTTGGGTATTCGGGAATTACAATTTCGGCGGTATATGCCTTTCTTTTTGTTGTTCAATACAAAAGAATTAAAATGAATAAGTTCGGGCTGTTTTTCGAAAGACTTCCTTCGCTTGAATTATTAGAAAAACTGACTGTAGTTTCTGTAATAATCGGGTTTATTCTGCTTTCGATAGCAATAATTATTGGCGGAATTTGGCTACCGAGCGCTTTCCCTGATTTTAGTTATTTAGACCCTAAATTACTTGGTACTTTTGCAGTTTGGTTAATTTATTTTTCAGGTTTGTTGTATAAATGGATAAAAGGTTTTTACGGTAAGAAATTTATGATTTTTTCTTTAGTTGGTTTTGTAACGGCAATATTATCGTTAGTAATCTCCTCTATAATTACTAACAGTTTCCATAATTTTTATTAGGAGCTGTTTATAAATGAATTTGATTGCAACAACTATTAATCATAATACCGCTCCAATTGAGATTCGTGAAGCACTTCACCTCTCAACTGATGAAATCATCGAACTTCTAAACTTGTTAAAAGAGAAACATCTTACTGACGGTTTTATCGTCTCAACATGCAATAGAACCGAGATTTTCGGACTTCCTCAAAACGGTGAGCTTGACCTTGGAGGTATTAAACATGTATTAATGGATTTTAAGGGAGTTTCCGGAATTAAAGCCGAACACTTCAAAGACTATTTCTCATGTGGGGCAATCAAACATCTTTATACTGTTGTTTCCGGGTTAGATTCGTTGGTGATTGGTGATAGCCAAATACACGGGCAAGTAAAAGAATCGTTTCAAATTGCCTTAGAGAACGGTTTTGCCGGAGGAGTTTTTAGAAAAATATTTGATTCAGCAATAAAAACCGGTAAAAGATGCATTTCAGAAACAAAACTTGGTGAGGGCGCAGTATCTGTTAGTTTTGCTGCAATTCAGGTAGCAGAAAAAATATTTCAGACTTTTGAGAATAAATCAGCATTGGTTATTGGTGCAGGAGAAACCGGTGAATTAGCTGCAATTCATCTTAGAGAAAAAAATACCGGTAAAATTGCAATTTGTAACAGAACATTATCTAAAGCAGTTGACCTTGCGTCAAAAATAAACGGTGAAATTGTACCATTTGAAAACTTGGCAAGTTTGATTTCAAATTTTGATATAATTGTGAGTGCCACAAGCTCACCCGGTTTGATTTTGGGTTATGATGAAATTAAAAACGCCGTTAAAAAGAGAAAAGGGCAACCCGTTTGCATTTTAGATATTGCTATACCGCGTGACATTGACCCCAAATCATCAAACTTGGATAGTGTCTTTTATCATGATATTGATTCTTTAAGCGTAATTGTTGACCAAAATCTTAGAAAAAGAAAAAATGAGATTCCTCATGCTGAAAAAATAATTGTCGAAGAAATGATTAACCTTTTTGCTTGGTACAATACTTTAGAAGTTGTTCCGGCAATTAAAAAGCTAAGAGATTTCTTCGAAGAAATTAGAACCGACGAGATGGAAAAAATCAAAAATAAAATTAATCCCGAAGATGTTAAAAAACTTGACGATATGACAAAGCGAATGATAGGGCGTATTTTACATAATCCTACTCTAAAACTCAGGCAGGTTGCCGAAAAAGGTTTAACGGCAAATGAAATTGCTGACCTTACCAATACTATAAATACACTTTTCGAACCTGCGCAAAAAGAACAAAAGGAATATACTTAAGAATGGAAAAAATATTAAAAATCGGCACTCGTATGAGTATGCTGGCTCTTTGGCAGTCAGAATTTGTTAAAGCCGAAATTGAAAAAAATAATCCGGGCGTTAAAGTTGAATTGGTTCAAATTAAAACCAAAGGCGATAAAATATTAGATGTTGCCCTCTCTAAAATTGGTGACAAGGGGCTATTCACTAAAGAGCTTGAAAATGAATTGTTAGCAGGTAATGTTGATTTAGCAGTACACAGTTTAAAAGATTTAGAAACCACAATGCCCGAAGGTTTGGTTTTAGGTGCAGTTTCAAAGCGTCACCCGGTTGAAGATGTTTTAATAGCAAAAGTTAAAGGCATGACTATTAAGAATTTACCGCAAGGTGCAACTATTGCTACAGGCTCGCTCAGAAGAAGAAGTCAACTAAAAAGTTTAAGACCCGATTTAAATATTGTAGAACTCAGGGGAAATGTACCTACTAGAATTCAAAAACTATCTGAAAATGAGTGGGACGGAATAATATTAGCCAGAGCAGGGGTCGAAAGACTTGGTTTATCAGAGCATATCTCTTCCTTTATTTCTACAGAGGATGTTTTACCTGCAGTAGGGCAGGGTGCATTAGGATTACAATGTCGTGTAAATGATAATTTTGTTTTAGACTCAATCTATTGTATCAATGATAGTGATACTCATGCAGCAGTTTCAGCCGAAAGAGCTTTTCTTAAGAAATTACAAGGCGGTTGCCAGGTTCCTATCGGTTCTTATGCAAGAATCAAGAATTGCATTTTGATAATGGATGGTTATGTTGGTTCACTTGACGGTACAAAATCTTTAAGAATGCATATTACAGGACCTGCTTCAATTGCTAAAGAAATAGGAATTGACCTCGCAAACAGACTTCTTGCTGATGGTGCCGAAGAAATTATTGCGGGAATTGAGAGATAAAATATGGAAATCAAGGCTGTTAAACACAGTACAAATTTTAACAAAACGAGTGAGTTGAGCAAAGTAACGGCTGCTTTAATGAGGGCGCCCGAACAATCAATTGAGAGTATTAAAATACTTGAAGCACTCGGTTTGAAAACGGTATTAATACCTGCAATAAAAGTGATTCCTCCTCCGTCATTTGATGAATTTGACAAACAAATAAGAGAATTAGACACTTTTAACTATTTAATTCTTACATCGGTTAATGCTGTAAGATCAATGGTAGAAAGAGTTAAATACTTGGGATTAAGTTTGACTTTTAACAAAGTAAAAGTATTGGCAATTGGACCAAGAACATCTCAAGCATGTTTAGAGGCAGAAATACCGGTTCATATTATTCCTGTAGAATTTAGTGCAAAGGGCGCCATTGATAAATTAATGACTCAAAATATTGCGGGTAAGAAATTTTTTATTCCCGGTTCTTATATTTCGAGGGATGATTTAGCCGAAAACTTGGTAAAAATTGGCGGTAAAGTTGTTAAATGTGCGGTTTACGATATCGGATTACCATCAGCTGGAGATTGTGAAAAGTATATTGACCTGTTAAAAGAAACAAACCCCGATTTGTTTATATTTACCAGTCCTTCAACCTATACAAACTTCATCAAAATGTGTGGTATTAAAAATTCTACCGAGTATTTTGAAGGAAAAGTAGTAGCTGCAATAGGACCAACCACAGCTTCGGAATTAATAAAAGCGGGCATAGTACCCGGAATAATTCCTAAAGATTACAGTATGCAGGGAATAGCAAATTCGATTTTGGAATTTTATGGACAATCTAATAATATAGTATCGGAGAACAATTGAAACAATTTAAAAATGACTTGTTTTTGAGAGCTTGCAAGAGAGAAGCAACTGAAAGAACCCCAATTTGGGTAATGAGACAAGCCGGCAGGTATCTTCCTCAATATATGGCAGTAAGAGAAAAATCAGATTTTCTTACTATGTGCAGAACACCGGAATTAGCCTGTGAAGTAACTGTTCAGCCGGTTGATTTAATAGGAGTTGATGCAGCCATTATTTTTTCCGATATTTTAATTATTCCTGAAGCTATGGGTTTAGAGCTAATAATGAATGAGGGTGTTGGTCCTAAATTCACTAATCCAATTAAAGATGTTTCGGATATAAGCCGTCTTAAATATATTTCAGCCGTTGAAGACCTTAAATATGTTCTTGATGCAGTTAAACTCACTGCTAAAACACTTGATTCGAGGGTTCCTTTGATAGGCTTTACAGGAGCTCCTTGGACATTGATGACCTATATGGTTGAAGGCGGGGGTTCTAAATCATTTTCGAAAATTAAGAAATTTATTTATAGCCAACCTGAAGCGGCACACCTTCTGCTTGAAAGAATTACCGACGCAGTTTGTGATTATATAAACGCTAAAATTGATGCGGGAGTTGATGCGGTTCAAATATTTGATACATGGGCAAGTTTGCTTTCGCCAAAAGATTTCACAACTTTTTCGCTGCCCTATATCAAAAAAATTGTTAAATCGGTAAATTCAAGGGTACCGGTTATTGTCTTCGCAAAAGGGGCTCATTTCGCAATTGAAGAAATAATTAATACCGGTACAGATGTTATCGGTTTAGATTGGACTATGGATTTGGCTAAAACGAAAGGTTTAGTTAAC
The DNA here is from genome assembly GCA_014879635.1 of Ignavibacteriaceae bacterium. Taxonomy (GTDB): domain Bacteria; phylum Bacteroidota; class Ignavibacteria; order Ignavibacteriales; family Ignavibacteriaceae; genus BA9. Next base: position 4,626 of record JACSRR010000357.1, read on the forward strand.
GGAAGAACTGCTCTACAAGGCAATTTAGACCCAACAGTGCTTTATGCTCCCGATAATTACATCAAAGCCGAAGCTGAAAGAGTTTTAAGTGAGTTTGGAAAAGGCAACGGTCATATTTTTAATCTTGGACACGGAATACACCCGGACACCGAACCGGCGAAATTGAAGCTGCTTGTTGACTATATAAAAGAAAACAGCGGCAAATATCACACTACTTAGAAAGGAATGCTATGAAAGGCGTTGAATTTGATTTAGATATAATAAAAAAATACGATAAACCGGGTCCAAGATACACAAGCTATCCAACGGCTCCTCATTTTACGGAGGACTTTAAACCCGCAGATTATTTGAATGAGGTTATAAGAACCAATACTCTTGATAAAAAACCTCCGCTCTCCCTTTATTTTCATTTGCCTTTCTGTGATACTCTTTGTTATTTCTGCGGATGTAATATGATTATAACAAGAAACAGGGATAGAATTAAGGAGTATATTAAGTATGTTAAATCGGAGATTGACTTAGTAAGGCAGTATATTGACCCTGATAGACCCGTCGTGCAACTTCATTGGGGCGGGGGAACTCCTACACATTTAAATCCCGATGAAATTCTCGATCTCGGCAGATATATCAAAGATAGTTTTCTTTTTGATTCTAATTGTGAAAGCGGGTGTGAAATAGACCCAAGAGGTTTAGAAAAATCTCACCTTGAAGCTCTTAAAGAAGCCGGATTTAACAGGATTAGTATGGGAGTGCAAGATTTTAACCCAAAAGTTCAAAAAGCTGTTAATAGAATTCAGCCCGAAGATATGACCGTACAAGTAGTGAATTGGGTAAGAGAGTTAGATTTTCAGTCACTTAATTTAGATTTGATTTACGGACTTCCATTCCAAACAGAGAGCGAATTTCATAAAACAGTTAAAAAAATTATTGATATTTCACCCGATAGAATTGCAGTTTTTAATTATGCACATGTTCCTTGGATGAAAAAACACATGGCATTAATTAAAGAAGAAGACCTTCCGAAACCGGAAGAAAAACTAAATATTCTTCGTTCAACAATAGAAGAGTTAACAAGTTCGGATTACGATTTTATCGGAATGGATCATTTTGCTAAGCCAACTGATGAAATGTCGATTGCTCTTAAGGATAAAAAACTCTACAGAAATTTTCAAGGTTACAGTACACACGCCGGGGCAGATTTGTATGCGTTCGGAATAACCAGCATAAGCCAAATCGGAAAAATTTACGCACAAAATTTGAAAACAGAAAGAGAATATTTTAACTCGCTTAACTCTGAAACACCTCCGGTGGCTAAAGGCGTAATTTTGAATGACGATGATATATTAAGAAGGCATGTAATTACAAAAATTATGTGTGATTTTGAATTAGAGTTTACACCTGTAGAAGAAGAATTTAAAATTAATTTTACGGATTATTTCAAATCCGGGTTAAACGAATTAAAAGAAATGTCAGATGACGGTCTTTTAACTATAAGTAGTAATAATTTAAAAGTATCTGAAAAGGGCAGATTGTTAATTAGAAATATAGCAATGAAATTTGACGGATATATTGAAAGAGCCGAAGACAAAGGCAGATACTCGCGTACAGTTTAATTTAAGGAGAGAAAATGGAAAAAATTGCAGTTGTTTTATTAAACCTTGGCGGACCCGATTCACAAGAAGCCGTTGAACCATTTTTATACAATTTGTTTTGTGACCCCGATATCTTTAAAATTCCTATTGGTCAAAAGCTTTTCGCAAAAATAATTTCAAAAAGAAGAGCTCCCAAAGTAGCTCACGAATACGGTTTGATAGGCGGGAAATCACCACTTAATGAATATACCGAACAACAAAGAAAATTGTTGGAAAACGAACTTAGAACAGTAAATCCAAACATCGATGTTATTGTAGCAATGAGGTATTGGAACCCGCTCACCGCCGAAATTGCACAGAAAGTTGAGAAAGGGAATTACGATAAAATAGTTTTATTACCGCTCTATCCACATTTCTCTGTTTCAACAACCGGGTCGTCATTTAATGAATGGAAAAGGTGTTACAAAGGTGACCCTAAGAAAGTAGTTTATATTGACAGTTATTTTGATCATCCAAAATATTTAGCGGCACTTAATCAGAGAATTGACGAAACCTTGCTTAAATTCCCGGAAGAATTAAGAAACGATGTTCATATATTATTCAGTGCTCACGGAACTCCTGTGAGTATGGTTAAGGGAGGAGATCCCTACAGTATCCATATTCAAAAAACTGTTGAAGAAACAATGAAAATGAGAAATCATTCTCACAAATATCATTTGTCTTTTCAGAGTAAAGTTGGACCTGTAAGATGGCTTGAACCGGCAACTGACGATATGATAAAGGATTTGAAATTACAAGGAGTTGATAATTTATTGGTTGTTCCGGTAAGTTTTGTTTCAGACCACATTGAAACCCTCTTTGAACTTGATATTGAGTACAGAGAAGTTGCAGATGAGGTTAAAATGAAAAATTATATAATGATGCCCGGATTAAATGATTCCGAGTTATTTATTTCTTGCTTAAAAAATGTTACACTTAAATCAATTGGATTTGATAATTAGAGAAAAATATGAAAAAGGTTGCAGTTTTGGGTGCCGGTATTTCCGGTTTAGCCACTGCATTTTGGCTAAAAAAAGAGGGATTTGATGTTTCTGTTTTTGAATCGAACGAAAAACCGGGTGGTAGCGTCCAAACCGATTATTCCGAGGGGTATTTAATTGATTTCGGACCAAATAGCGGCTTAGAAACAACTCCGTTAATTTCTAAACTTGCCGAAGAGTGCGGAATTTCTGACCAAATGATTTATGCAAATGAATCGGCAAATAAAAGGTACATACTAAGAGACGATAAATTCCACGCCTTACCCACTTCACCCGGTGCTTTTATTGCGTCTAAACTGTTTTCATTCAAAGGTAAGTTACGAATAATGGGCGAACCCTTTATTGGTAAATCTGATGACGGTTATTATCAGAGCATAGCGGAGTTTGTAGAAAGAAGATTAGGCAGGGAATTTCTTGATTATGCAATTGACCCTTTTGTATCGGGTGTTTTTGCAGGTGATCCTTCAAAATTGAGTGTTAAATCAGCTTTTCCAAAATTATACCGGCTTGAAGAAGTTTACGGCGGTTTGGTTAAAGGAATGATCAAAGGTGCTAAAGAAAGAAAACGGAATGCCGAAAAATCAAAACAAACAGCAAAAATGTTCTCCTTTAAAAAAGGGATGTCACAATTTACTAATGCTATTGCCGATAAATTAGGTGAAAGTTTAACTCTTAATAAACCTTTTCAAGCAGTAAAAAAACAACCTGACGGCACATATTTAATTGAATTTAGTTCAGATAGTGAAGTTTTATCCGGTTTTGACGCTGTTATTTGTACACTACCGGCTCATACCATCAAAAAATTAAATCTTTTTCAAGCTGAAGAAGAGTTTTATAACAAACTATCGGGAGTTTATTATCCCGCCGTTAAAGTTATTTACGCAGGTTTTGATAAAAAGCAGATTGGAGTACCTTTAGACGGATTCGGATTTCTAATCCCCTCGTTAGAAAATAAACCATTTTTGGGAGCAATTTGGAGCTCAACAATTTTTCCCGGAAGAGCACCTGAAGGGAAAGCATCGTTCACCATTTTTGTGGGCGGAGCAAAGAAAGACGGATTATTTGAGAATAATCATGATATTGATACACAAGTAGTTGCAGAGTTTTCAAAATTAATGCAAATTTCAGGTAAGCCTGAATTTATTTCATCAAAACTTTGGAATAAAGCGATACCGCAGTACAATAAAGGATATGTTGAAACAGAAACATATTTTGATGAGTTTGAAAAAAATAATGCCGGCTTGTTTATTAGCGGAAATTTTAGAGGCGGAATATCAGTCGGTGATTGTGTTAAAAATTCCGGATTGGTAGCTGATAAAGTTTCGAAATATTTAATTAACCGGTAGAGGATAAAAATGTCTGATTCAAAATTGACAACAAAATTTGCTTCACCGGAGCGAACTCTCTCTGAAGAATTAAAACACCAAATTAACCTTCTAAAGATTCACCCCGAGATAACAAAAACTTTAGATAAATTGCCTGAATTTGTGCTTGTTTTGAACAACAATAGAGAAATTGTTTACGCAAATACGAGTCTTTTAAAATATCTAAGTATAAATGATAACTTTTTAACTGAGAGTATTAGATTGGGCGAAGCGCTTCATTGCGAACATGCTTTTGCTAATGAATCAGGATGCGGAACCTCTGAATATTGTAAAAATTGTGGTGCCGTACTCGCAATGTTATCTGCTTTAGATGGTAAAGATGATGATAGAGAATGTAAAATTACTCAATCTGACAGCTGCGGTGCTCTTGACCTTAGAGTTACTTCAACACCAATTGATGTTGACGGTGAGCGAATGATTTTTTTTACTGTTAGAGATATAAGTAACGAAAAACGGAGAAAAGTTCTCGAAAGAATATTCTTTCACGATATTTTGAATACCGCAGGGGGTTTATTAGGCTATTCAACTTTACTCAGGGAAGCAGATCAAACCGAACTTGAAATGTTTGTTGAAAGGTTAGAATTTCTCTCACAGCGGTTAATTGATGAAATTCAAGCTCAAAAACAATTGACAGCAGCCGAAAACGGCGACCTTAAGGCAGAGTTTATCGAGTTAGATTCCTTTAGTATAATTTCACATATTGAAGTGATTTATAAAAATCACGAGGTATCTCACAATAAAGAAATCCTAATTGATATTGATTCCCCAAAAGTCAAATTTAAATCAGATAAAAATTTACTTTTCAGAGTAATAGGGAATATGGTTAAAAATGCTTTAGAGGCTTCAAAAGAAGAAATGGCTGTGGCAATCGGATGTAACGATCTTGGAGCTAATGTTCAATTTTGGGTCAATAATAGAACTTTTATTCCACCTAATACACAATTGCAAATTTTCAGTAGATCTTTCAGTACAAAAGGTGCGGGGAGAGGATTAGGTACTTACAGTATGAAGTTACTAACAGAAAAATATTTGCAGGGTGAAATTAATTTTGTGAGTAATGTTGATGACGGAACTACCTTTTATCTTAAGTTGGTTAAAGAACCTCAAATTTAATGATTCCGGTATTATTTATTTTTAATATCCGGTCTGATTAATCGTTACAATTATTTTATAACTCCTGAATTTAGTTGACCTCAACTTAAGCATTTTTGAGTTTTTATAACTGATAAGTTATATTTACTATCTAATTTCTTTAAAGATTTGAGTTAATGATTTATTTAAAACTATTCCTAATTTTATTTCTGTTCATATTTAAACCGTTAAATGACCGGGTTAAATCAGATCTAAATTTACCCTCAGGATTTTCCAAAAAAACTGTTGGCGCCGGTGTTATAGTAAAAAATGATACGACAAAACGGGGCGGTAAAATTGCTATAATTATGGGGGGAATGGGTGCCCAACTTCCTTGGGTTGAAGGCTGGGGTGATAACCTTTATAATGCTGCACTTGATAGTTTAGGAGTCAAATGGGTGTTTTCTGTTGCCGGTCCGGTTGACGAATATTATAAAAGGCTTGAAATTGATATTAAATCACTAAGTGTAGAATTATCAAAGATTGCGGATATTACCGGCGAAGCCCCCGAAATATTTTTGATTGCTCATTCAAGCGGAGTTTTTCCTGCCCATCAACTATTTGATATGCTTTTTAATGATAAAGATGGTAGAAAAGATATTAGATTTGTCAAAAAAATTCACTATTTTAGTTTAGACGGTGAACCAGGGTTTGTAGATGGTTATAAATTAACTGATGATATGGTTAAAAATTTAGCCAAAATGTATTCTGTTTACGCCTATGATAAAACTACAAAAACTATTTCTGCTATGAAAGAGGAAACACTTTTAATGCATACAGTTTTCAGTTACAATTCTAGACTCATACTTCTTGAAGTTGAGAATTCGGGCTGCAACCCCGGTGCAATTTGGTGTGTACATGATGTAATGGTTAATACAAAACCCCACAAACCAAGTAGTTATGATTTAAAGAATGACTACACAAATTTTTCCGGAGACCGTAAGGTTAACATTGATTATTTAAAGTTTTATGATAATAATTAAATAAAAAAACTGAGAGGCAGAATATGGTAAATACCGAAGAAACCAAAGAATTTGTCGGAGCTTACAAAAAAGCTGCTGCTGATGGAATAGACCCCCGTTGTATTCCTCAAGCATTAGAAGTTCGTCCCCCAATTGGCGATGAAATAATTTATCCTGATTACCAGGATGAAGATCACGAAATATGGAGGTTACTTTTTAATCGCCAGGTAAAACTTTTAGAAGGCAGGGTGTGTAATGAGTATTTAGACGGGGTGACATTGATGAGCTTTAAGCCTGACGAGATCCCTTCACTCAGGGATTTGAGCAAGGTTTTAACAGCTACAACCGGTTGGAAAGCAGCCCGGGTACCCGGACTAATAAAAGCACAGAATTTCTTTGAACTCTTGCAAGAAAGATGCTTCCCTTCAACTGATTACATAAGAGGGAAAAGTGAGATTGACTATACACCCGCTCCTGATCTATTCCATGACATTTTTGGTCACATGCCATTATTAACAAACACAAATTTCGCAAATTTTTATCAAATGTTTGGCGAAGCCTCTTTAAATGCAGTAGGTGAACAACAAATCCATCTTGAAAGATTACACTGGTTTACTGCAGAGTTCGGATTAATTAAGCAAAAAGAGGGTTTGAGAATTTATGGAGCAGGTATTGCTTCATCGTTAAACGAAGTTGAACATTCCTTAGGTAATGAAGTAAAAGTTATCGATTTTGACCTTAATAAGGTGATTAATCAAGAATATGAGGTTTGGCATCTTCAACCTGTTCTGTTTGCTATTGAGTCATTTGAACAACTTGAAAATGAATTTGTAAAGTGGACTAAAAAAGAAGGTCTGATCAAATAATATTCATAAAATTTGATTTTTAAGGCTGTTTCATTGTAAAAGGTGAGCAGCCTTTTTTTGTTTTATAAATAGTACGCCATAAGAAAAGGAACTAATTAAAAAATAAATTGATTTAAATATTTATGTTTAACAAGTTTATTGTTATTTTAGAGTGTAGCTATCCGGTTACTATTTTAATAGATTAAGTTGAAATAAAAGGAAAAAATTATGATTACAGAAGGATCAAAAGCCCCTTCATTTGCACTTCTCAATCAAGACGGAAATGAAGTTTCTCTCGCGTCGTTAACAGGAAAAAAAGTTGTATTGTATTTTTACCCAAAAGATGACACACCCGGTTGTACAAAAGAGGCTTGTGCGTTTAGGGATAATTTACCGAAATTTGATACTTCAAACGCCGTTGTTCTTGGAGTAAGTCCTGATTCAGTTAAATCTCACAAAAAATTTATTGAAAAATATAATCTTCCGTTTCAGTTATTGAGTGACGAATCAAAAACTATGTTAAATGAATATGATGTGTGGAAAGAGAAAAGCATGTACGGAAAAAAATATATGGGTGTTGAAAGAACAACCGTAATTATTGACGAAGCCGGAATAATCAAAAAGATTTTTCCAAAGGTGAAAGTTGAAGGACACGCCGAAGAAGTTTTAGAAATTGTAAAAGGATAAAATGAAATTATATGTAACAAGAAGGGAAACATTTTCGTCTTCTCATCGCTTATTTAATCCCCAATTTAGTGAAGAAAAAAATGTTGAAGTTTTCGATAAATGTGCAAATCCTTACGGTCATGGTCACAATTATGTTTTAGAAGTTATTGTTTTCGGAGAAATTGACCCAAATACCGGTTATGTTATCGACCTAAAACTACTCAAACAAATTTTGAAAGAAAATGTTACTAATAAATTAGACCACAGACACTTAAATTATGAAGTAGATTTTATGAGCGGAATTATTCCTACGGCAGAGAACATAGCTGTTGCAATTTGGGGTCAATTAGAAGACAAAATACCTGCAGGGAAATTATATTCGGTTAAATTATACGAAACGGAGAACAATTATGTTGAATATAAAGGAGAGTAAATTGGATTTAGAGGTTGTTGAAGGGTTGATTGAAACATTGCTTAGTGAAATTGGAGAAGACCCAAAGCGAGAGGGATTGCTCAAAACTCCCCCGAGAGTTGCAAAAGCATACGAGTTTTTGACATCGGGATATCATAAGGATATAAAAACTGTTCTCAACGGAGCTATTTTTAACGAAGATTATAATGAAATGGTGATTGTAAAAGATATCGATTTTTACAGTATGTGCGAACATCACATGCTTCCTTTTTATGGAAAAGTGCATGTTGCATACATTCCAAACGGGAAAATAGTAGGGCTGAGCAAAATTCCCCGCTTAGTTGATGTATTTGCCCGTAGATTGCAAGTTCAAGAAAGAATGACAAAAGAAATTGCCGATACAATTAACGAATACTTAAGACCCAGAGGTGTTGCCGTAGTTTCTGAAGCCCGCCACATGTGCATGATGATGCGTGGAGTTCAAAAACAAAATTCTTCTGCTACTGCAAGTGCTGTACACGGTATTTTCAGAGAAGATGTTAAAACGCGCTCAGAATTTATGGGTTTAATAAGAAATCAGAGCAATTTATAGTGAGTAAAGTTGTTTGGGTTACAGGGGCATCTTCTGGAATAGGTTCGTCATTAGTCGAGCAATTTGCTAAAGAGGGGTTCAAAGTTTACGCATCAGCGAGAAGAATTGATTTGCTTAATGAACTTAAATCTAAAATAGTATCTCAATTTAATTCTGAAATAGTGATTGATGTTTGTGATAATTCAGATATAAAGAGCATAAACAAATTTTATTCAAATCATTTTGCAGATAAAAATTTGAATATACTTGTTAATAACGCCGGAACATCATCATTCAAACCAGTAAATGAAGATTCTTATGAAGAAATCCAAAAAGTAATAAACACAAATCTTTTGGGTGCAGTGTTTACTATTAAAGAAGTACTTCCGGGTTTTATTTTTCAAAAATCGGGTACAATTGTAAATATTTTGTCGGTAACAATTAATAAAACTTTTACAAACAGTAGTATATACGCAGCTTCAAAAGCCGGATTATATGCGTATTCTAAGGTACTTCGGGAAGAAAATAGAAAAAACGGAATCAGAGTATTAGATGTTTTCCCGGGTGCTACAATCTCAGAAATATGGGATTCTAAAATTATCGATAAATATGGTATTAGAATGATGAACCCGGCTGATGTGGCAGAATCAATCGTTAAAAATATTACGGATAACTCTGTTCTGGCAGTTGAGGAACTCCATTTAAGACCTGTTTCGGGCGATCTTTAGTTAATGGTTAATATTTTTTTCCCTTTCAAAGTATTGTCGTAAATTAAATTGTTCCGGGAACCCTAATTGTTACTGTTTTCTATGAATATTAGCAGGCACTTGAATCTATTCATTTTAATAGTATTCATGTTTTCCTGATTTTTAGGGGCAATTTGGAATTAGTTAATAGAAAAATTAAATGAATGTTCAAAGTTAGCTTCGTTTACAGCAAAAATCTTCTCCTTAATAAACTAATACGAATATGAGAATTAATCACTTTTCACTGCGTTCTGTGTGTCATCTGCGGTTTTTTCACTAATCCTTACAATCCCAAAGAGTCTTAGAACCCCGAACCTCGAACCCCGAACAAATTTTGGTTTACCTGATTTTTCGGTTGTAATAATTTTCTTGTTTAAATTTCCTGTATCGGTAATTTATTTAAATTGCTAAACTTTTAGAGTATAAACTGAAGATTTTTTTTATAGAAGAAGAAATGAATAAACTCAACAAATACTTTTTCGCGTGGTATTCAGTATATTGAATTAAACAAAGATACGACACCATTTAGGGACGCTTAGGTAATTGTATGCTTTATTTAATAAAAACATCTAACACCTTTAGCTTCATTTTAACAATTGAATATCAGTAAATCAAACATAAAAAAAATAAGAATTTCTCTGTGCTCTCTAGTTAAATAATTTATAGAGTTATGGCAGATATCTGATAGAATAGAAATTATTTGCACTACTAAATTTAATTTTACTAATAAATTCTCTGTGCTCTCTGTGAGCTCTGCGGTTAAATTATTTTTTGC
>JACSRR010000077.1 GCA_014879635.1 Ignavibacteriaceae bacterium
TCCGTCGTCGGCAGCGTCAGATGTGTATAAGAGACAGTCCCTATTCTCTGTATTTTAGCAGAACAAAAATTTAACACAATTGTACAATAATGAAACAGAAATATTTACTAATTACGCTACTCTCTTTTTTGCTTACCGGCTGTTTAGAATACAATCAAGAGACCGATATCAACCACGATGGCTCGGGCAGAATAAAATTTCATTATTCGTTAAAAGCAGTAAATGCCGATAGCAGTAACAATTTTCTAAAAACCGGTTATTTTGATAACGATACGCTAACTCTACATTTTACTTCCCCGTATTATCTTTTGAAGGGTACAGATACCTACTTTATGCAAGAGGATTCAACGCTACATGCTATAGTTGAAATAGAATTTAAACATGTTGATTCGCTAAATAAATCTGATAAATTTCCGCAATTTCATTTTGATTTTATGGAAGGTTCACCCGGGCAGAAGATATTCACTCAAACACTTAAACCGGGGTATGATTTTAACGGTATGTTAAAAAACGAAAAATATCACCTTAAATTTGAGTTTGGTTTTCCGGGCGAAATCATAGAACATAATGCACAATTAGAAAAGGATAAAAAACTTTATTGGGAGTTTTTAGGTACTGATTTGGTTGAAACCAAATATATCAATGTTACCTTTAAGCCGTTCAAAATTGTGAAAACTCCGTTATGGATTTATGGTTTATCTGCTTTTGTATTAATTGTAGTAATTTATTTTCTCTTTAGAAAAAAAAGGGACTGATAAAAGAAAGTTTTTACCGTTAACAAATTATTATTAACTTTGTATCATGTCTCTTTTTGAGAATATCAATCAAACAATTGAATGAAATCTGAAATAACTAACATTTTTAATTTTGCCGCTCATTCCGGATTAATAGATTCGGGTTTACTTATCGGAGTTAATGATTCCGGAGTATTTGAATTTATTTCGGGTGGTAAATATCCGTTTGATAATTCACATGCACCCCTATTTGGCAAAAAAATTTTTAGCGATAGTTATTCGGAAAACGATTTAACGCTGTTCTTTGCCGATTTAATCAAGATACCCCTTATTTTTCACAAAAAAATATCGATTAGTGAACCGGTAAACCAAAACTATATCCTTTTTTTGTTTTCGGAATCAGACACCGGAATTAACTTCGAACTTATTAATGAATTTTCTTTATTGGTTGAAAGCTCTGTTTTAGATTTCAAAATCCGTGAAGAAAAATCTCAATTATTAAATCAAATTTCAGAATCGGTTTCTAACCTTAAAACACTATTATTCTCTTTCAAGCCTGAAAGCCAAAAGATTAACTTTGTTACAGGCAATTTTTCGCATTTAAGCAGTGAGTCTATTGAAAATCTTCAAAATAAGCCCGCTAAATTATTTTATAGAGTTGATAAAGAAGACTACAAAGCTTTCAAATCTTTTATTAGAAATTCCCTTTCCGGCAAACCTGCTATGTTAAAATATTCTTTTTACGACGCTAAAGGGAATAAAAGATTTTTAAAACACAATTATAAACCCGTAATTAAAGGGGGAATGATTCAAAGTGTTGACCATATCATCATTGATATTACCGAAGAATCGAAAAATGAACAGCTCCTTAAAAACACCGGACAAAAATTAAGAACTCTCTTTGAAACTGCAGAAGATTTGATTTTTATACTTAATCCCGAAGGCACTTTTTCGTCAATAAATAATATAGGCGCTCTTTGCCTTGAATACCAGCCTTCTGAACTTACCGGAAAACATTTTCTCTCCGTTATAAAGGATACCGACAAACAAATTGTAATTGATGCATTTAAAGAACTTCTTAACGGCAACAAACCCGTTACATTTGAAACAAAGCTTGAAACCAAATTCGGGAAAACGCTTACCTTTGAAATTAATGCCAGAACAATTTACGGAAACGAGAGTGTTTTTGAGGGGATGGTTGGTATTGGCAGGGATGTAACTTCAAGGAAACACGACCGCGAAAAATTGAATGACTTGAACAACAAGCTTATTGAAGCAAACAGAATTATTTCGATTGAGCGGGATAGAGTTAAACAGAGAATCTCCGTTCTTGAAGAACTCAACACGCTTAAAAGTGAGTTTGTAGCTAATATTTCACACGAATTAAGAACTCCGCTTGCATCTATAATCGGTTTTTCGGAAACAATAGATTCTGACCCCGAAATGCCTGATAATGTAAGAAACGACTTTAATAAAATTATCTTAACCGAAGCAAAGCGGCTTAATGTTCTTATTAATGATGTACTTGATATCTCCAAACTTGAAGGCGGCTCTGTTTCATTAGAAAAAGCTGATTTTGATATTGTGAGCCTTACCGATAAAGTAGTTGATTTGGTCAGAAAAAAAGGGAGTGAAAAATCATTAATAGTTTCAGCTGAGTTGCTCTCTGACCCGGTAATTATTAATGCAGATAAAGAAAGAATAAAACAAGCTTACGAAAACATACTTGACAATGCAGTAAAATTTTCAACACCCGGTGGTAGAATAACTGTTTATACCAGGTTAAACAAAAACGAATTTGAATTTATTGTTAGCGATACAGGTTTAGGAATACCTAAAAAAGATATGCCCTTTATATTCCAAAAATTTTATAGAGTATTAAGGGATGACAATACAATTCCCGGTTCCGGGCTTGGTCTCGCAATTTGCAAACAGATAGTTGATCTCCACAAAGGCTTCATTAATGTAAGGAGCGAAGAAAACAAAGGTACCACGGTTATTGTGAAGTTACCGCTTATACCAAGGAGAGTAAATTAATTATGAGTAAATTAGTTTTTATAGTTGATGACCAGGTAGCTATTCTGAAGCTGTTGCAATATTGGGTAAAAGATTTGTGGAAGTACACCGCAAAAACATTTGAAACCGGTGAAGATATGTTAGAACATATCTCTTTAAAGCCCGATTTAATTCTCTTGGATATCATGCTTCCGGGAAAAAACGGTGTTGAAATTCTTAAAGAAGTTAAAACTATCGATGAAAATATTCCCGTTATAATTCTTTCGGCGCAGGGTAGCATTGAAACTGCAGTTGAAGCGTTAAGGATTGGTGCTTATGACTATTTTACAAAGCCGATTGACCATAGAAGATTAGAATCAAGCGTAAGAAATGCAATTAAAAACTATGAACTTTTAACCGAACTTCAAAAAATTAAAGAAAATGTTGCCCAGAAATACAGTTTTGACAACATAATTTCTGCCGACGGTAAAATGCAAGATGTTTTTAAACTTGTAACTAAAGTACTAAATAACGATATTACGGTATTGATTCACGGTGAAAGCGGAACGGGTAAGGAACTGATTGCAAGAGCTATTCACTTTAACGGGAACCGGAAAGACAATCCCTTTATTGTTGTTAACTGTGCGTCTATTCCGCGTGAATTACTTGAAAGCGAGTTGTTTGGGCATGAAAAAGGTTCTTTTACCGGGGCACATCAAAGGAAAATCGGTAAGTTTGAATTAGCTCATAAAGGTACAATTTTTCTTGATGAAGTAGGCGAACTTGAAATGGCTCTTCAAGCTAAATTGTTGAGAGTTATTCAGGAGAGAACTTTTGAGCGGGTTGGCGGAAATGAACTAATTAAAGCTGATGTTAGAATTATTTCAGCAACAAACAGAAATTTGAAAGAAGCAGTTGAAGCTAAAGAATTTAGAGAAGATCTGTTTTACAGGTTGAACTCATTCCCTATTTATTTACCGCCTATTAGGCAGAGAAGAGGTGATATACTTGTTTTAGCTGAGTTCTTCTTAAACCATTTTAACAAAAAGTTGGGCAAGAATTTAACCGGATTCACCAAAAAAACATTAAAATTAATGTACGAATATGATTGGCCCGGTAATGTAAGAGAGATTGAAAATACAATTGAAAGATGTATTATTCTTGCTGAAAAAGATAAAATTGATGTAGATGATTTTCCTTCTCATATTAGAATTATAGGAGAAGAGTCATCGCAAAACGAACAAGCAGAGTTCTCGCAGGGTGATAAAATTATTCCCTTAGAACAACTTAAAGAACAAGCTATAAGGCACGCTCTTAAAGTTTCTAACGGCAATATTGTTGAAGCATCAAGAAAACTCGGGCTCGGTAGAGCCACAATTTATAGACTAATGGAAAAATACGAAATTATTGAAAAGGAAACTAAAAAGGAGAAATCATGAATTTTCCCGTATCTAAACATGTTGATGTTGTTGCCGTTGAAGTTAACCTTAAAAGGGCTACACTCAGCGAAGCTGATGAATTTAAAAAAACTTTACAAATTCAAATTGAATCAGGTTTCAAAAAATTGATTGTTGATTTAAATAAATGCGAATTTATTGATTCAACTTTTTTGGGTGCAATTGTTGTAACATTAAAGAAAGTTACGGCTTTGGGCGGAGATTTAAAACTTGTGGGTTTTCAACCTGCTGTTCAGTCGATGTTTGAATTGACCCGGATGTACAGAATTTTTGAAGCATTCCCTAATGTTGATGAAGCCGTTTCAAGCTACACAGAAAAATAATTTAACTTTGAGATGTCAGATATTCAAGGATTAGACTCCAAAAAATATAAAGTACTTCTGGTTGACGATGATCCCTCTTTGTTAAAACTTTTTCAGTACTCTATTTTAAAAGATGGATTTGAGTGTAAAACTTGCAATAATGTAGAAGAAGGTTTAAAAACCGCAAGTGTTTTTAAACCCGATATTATTGTATCTGATATTATGATGCCCTATCTCACAGGATTCGATTTCAGGAAAATGTTGCTTGCGGATAATTCGTTAAAAGGTATTCCATTCGTTTTTCTTACTTCGAAATCTGCAGAAGAAGATATTCTTGAAGGATACGACTTAGGAATAGCGGATTTTATTATTAAAACATCCGGTCCTAAAGTTGTAGTTGCTAAAATAAAGAGTATTCTGCTAAAAATTGAGGAAGAAAGGAAGAAAGCCCTCTCAGAAATTTCAAGCGCTGCAGATAATATGAGAGTTAAGGTTGTACCCGATGAGTCAATTGATATACCCGGTTTTTATGTTAAACATTGGCATCAAGATTTCAAAGGAATACCCGGCGGAGATTTTATCGATTATTTTAAGCTTAACGAGAATAAATACGCCGTTATTCTTGGGGATGTTATGGGCAAAAAATGGAGTGCTTGGTATTTTGCTATAGCTTATGCAGGCTATGTTAGAAGTGCCGTTAGAGCCATTTTACAAAACAACTCTGATTTCTCTTCAAAAACGGTGCTTGCTGCAATTAACGCCTCAATTTACAAAGACACCAAAATTAACGATGTATTTTCGACACTCTCTATTATTCTTCTTGACTCGGGTACATCAACGGTTAAATATAGCGGTGCCGGCGATCTTCCTTTAACTTATTTTAATCACGCTACAAACTCGGCATCTTCTATTAGCTCGCAAGGGCTATTGTTAGGTTTTGCCGAAGACGGTGAATTTGACGAAATCACTCTTAATCTTAACAAAGGCGATGCTGTTTTTTTGCATACCGACGGTATTACTGAATCTCGAAATCAACAAGGTACTCCTGCCGGTGATCAATTTTTAACCAATCTACTTCAAACCGTACCCGGAGATTCTGATTTAGTTGAATATATTAAGAACCGGCTTTACGAATTTACGGGGGGTGAATTTGAAGATGATGTTTCAGTTATAGTAATAAAGAAAAATTAAGTGCTGATTTGATAATCAATAATTCATTAATTTACATAGTTAAATTTGTTTCTCTTTTATGAGAATTTCGTTTCAATAAATATTCCGGGAAATCCCGCAAATGAAAATATTAAATTACTTTTTACTCTCGCTGCTTTTTGTAACTCTCACTTTTTCTCAAAACAATTATAAGCAAGTCAAAATTAAGCTCGTTGATACTGAAAAAGAGCTTGCAATGTTAAACTCTTTTGATATTGCATTAGACCATTTTCATCTTGATAAGGAAAATGCAGTTACAGTTTTTCTTTCTGATGAAGAATTTAGTAGATTGTCTTTTCTAAATCTAAACTATGAAGTTATCATTGATGATTGGTTTAGTCATTATAATGCCCGCCCGACAATGACCGAAGCTGAAAAAGAGGTTTCGATAAATCTCAGCAAATCAATGTATGGAGTAGAAGGTTTAGGATATGGTTCTATGGGCGGTTTTTATACACTTGCCGAAATTAACGCACAACTCGATACCATGAGAGCGCGTTTCCCGAATCTAATTACTGCAAAACAGAGTATCGGCTTATCATTAGAGAATAGACCAATATATGCAGTCAAGATTTCGGATAATCCGGAGATTACTGAAAATGAGCCCAGAGCATTATACACAGCTTTAATACATGCCCGCGAACCTGCCTCAATGGCAACGGTAATTAACTATATGTATTACCTTTTAGAAAATTACGCTACTAATCCCTCGGTAAAACATTTAGTAGATAACAGGGAAATATGGTTTATTCCTTGCATAAATCCTGATGGTTATGAATATAATCGCTCTACTAACCCCTCCGGTGGTGGAATGTTCAGAAAAAACAGGCGTAATAACGGTGGCTCTTACGGAATAGATTTAAACCGCAATTTTGGTCCTATGATGTATTGGGATGGTCCTTACGGTGGTTCAAGCACAACTCCCTCTTCAGAAACTTACAGAGGAACCGCCCCTTTTTCTGAGCCTGAAACTCAGGTTATAAGAGATTTCCTTGTCGGCAAAAGTTTTAAAACTGCTTTCAGTTATCACACATATAGCGATATTTTAATATTCCCGTATGGTTATCAACCGGCTAAAACTCCCGATTCTGTTGCAATAGATGAATTTGCTAATGATATGTCTGCTATGAACGGTTATGCAACCGGTACCGCTACTCAGCTTCTCTATGCCGTAAGAGGTGTAACGGATGATTATTACTATGATGGTAATGTTGAAGATAACGGCAATATTTTTGCAATGACTCCTGAAGTTGGTTCATCAGCTGACGGTTTCTGGCCCACACAAAACAGAATTTTTCCGCTTGCACAAATTAATTTGATGCCTAACTTGTACTATACTTGGGTGGCGGGTGAATATGTTTCATTTTTAAGAGCACAGTTCAGCCAAAACTATTTCCTTCCGGGTGATAATTTCACTGCTAATGTTACATTAAAAAACAAAGGATTGGCAAACGGAAACAATATTTCGATGCAGATTACTTCGTTAAGCGAATTTGCAACGGTACAAAACGGTACACTTAGCGGAATTTCAATTCCTGCAAGAACAGAATATGTTGTGCCTCAAGGAGTAAACATTTCGCTTTCAAATATGGCGCCAATAGAATCTATTGTAAAATTAAATGTTAAAGTATTTACGGGTGAGGCAATGATGTCTTCGGATACTCTTTCGTTTATAATTGGATTACCAAATTACTTATTTATTGACTCTTCGGTTACTCCTGCAACAAAATGGACTATAACGGCCACCCCCGCTAATCCAAAATGGGATTCAACAAGTGCTACGGCTTACTCAGGTCAAATTTCTTTTACCGATAGCAGAGTGGGAAGTTATGTGAGCAACGCAACTGTTACAATGACTTCAACAGAGCAGATCAGTTTAGTTGGTTTTGCAAATCCTAAATTAACTTTCTGGACAAAGTATGCTTTTGAGTCAAAATATGATTGCGGTGTTGTTCAAATTTCAACAAATAACGGAAGTACTTGGGTTACATTGGCAGGTAAGTTGACTATTCCCGCTTCGGGACTCGGGAAACAAGTTCCGGCAGGTTCTCCCGTTTACGGTGATTCAAGAGCTAATTGGGCTTACGAAGAAATTAACCTTGCCTCTTATGCAGGTCAAAACATTAAGCTCAGATTTGAACTCAGAACAGACGGCTCAATAAATGCTGACGGCTGGTACATTGACGATATCGGAATAGTTGTTTACACTGCAGTACCTGTTGAATTGACATCGTTTACTGCTAATGTTTCAGAAAACGGAGTTAATCTTGATTGGGCAACTGCTTCCGAAGTTAACAACAGCGGGTTTGATGTTCAACGCTCTTCCAATTCCGAACTCTGGGAAACATTATCGTTTGTTGCAGGCAAGGGTAGTACCGCAGATGCTTCAGTTTACAAGTATATTGATAATTCTCCGCTCCCCGGAAAATCTTATTACCGGTTAGTGCAAATTGATTACGACGGTACAACTCAAAAATACGGACCCGTTGAAATTGATTTTACGACGGTGTATGATTATGAACTGAGTCAGAACTATCCGAATCCATTTAATCCTTCAACAAATTTAACTTTTACATTAGCACAAGCAGGTAAAACGGATTTAAGAATTTATGATATCACGGGTACCGAAGTTTCAAATCTTGTTAACGATTATCTTGAGGCGGGTAAATACACAATTACTTTTGACGCTTCAAAACTAAGTTCCGGAATATATTTCTATGAACTGAGGTCGGGTAATTTTGTAAAAAGAATGAAAATGACCCTATTAAAATAGACAGATTAAAAAAGAATTATAAAAGGGCATCAAACGGTGCCCTTTTTTAATGAATTTAGTGAGTAGAAAATATAGGTGACAGATCGCTTCGCTGACATATGACAGTGAACAGAAAACCCGACAGGGTCGGGAGTTAAGGGTGATCTCGACTGTGTCATCACCAAGAACTACGCAATAAGAAAAATTTTTTAACTCCGAACATCGAACTCCCGCACTTCGAACTCTTTTTCTCTACAAATATGTGACACCTCCGGCGTCAAAAATTGAATTTTCTATCCACAATCCACTGCAAACACAGCGAACAACCCACTAAATTTAATGTTTGTAGTAAATCAACTTTTTTTCAGACCCCAAAGACGGTAGCATGTTAATACGGACATAAAATATTTACTGCCCGGGCACTTTGAACATTTTTTGAACCTATCCCAACCTGGTTGGGGGACCAAACCAAGAACTAAGCACTAAGAACATTCCCCCCTCCGCAGTTCGTGATTTTTTTCAACCCCGAACCCCCGCACCTTTTTTCTTAAGGGCACACATCAGGAGGTTTAACGGTACCCTCTTCAACTTCGCCTTTAAAATATTTCTTTTGAATCCAAAGCGAAACATTTACCAACATAATTAATACCGGTACTTCAACTAAAGGACCAATCACAGCTGCAAATGCTTGTTGAGAATTGATTGTGAAAACCGCAATGGCAACAGCAATGGCAAGCTCAAAATTATTACTGGCTGCCGTAAATGAAAGCGTGGCGCTTTTTGAGTAATCTGCTCCTGCTTTTTTGCCGAGATAGAATGAGATAAAAAACATCAAAATAAAGTAAATAAAAAGAGGTACCGCTATTTTTAGAACATCAAACGGTATTTCGATAATTTTTTCCCCTTTAAGCGAAAACATTACGAAAATAGTAAAAAGAAGTGCCGTTAGTGTTACCGGGCTAATTTTAGGTATAAATTTCTTTTCGTACCAGTCTTTCCCCTTTTGCTTCATCAAAAAGTAACGCGTTAACATACCCCCAATAAACGGAATACCCAAATAAATAAAAACGCTTTCAGCAACTTGCATCATAGTAATAGGTACATCTGTGGCTTTAAAGCCGAATAATTCAGGGAGGAAGGTTAAAAATATGTAAGCGTAAACCGAAAAGAAAAGTATTTGAAAAATTGAGTTAAAAGCCACTAATCCGGCTGCATATTCTGTATCCCCTTTAGCAAGTTCGTTCCAAACAATAACCATTGCAATACATCTGGCTAATCCGATTAATATTAAACCCGACATATATCCCGGCGTGTCGTGCAAGAATATCACTGCCAGAGCAAACATCAAAATTGGACCAATCACCCAGTTTTGAAGCAACGAAAGCCCGAGAATTTTATAATTTTTAAATACTTTCGGAAGATCTTCGTAATGCACTTTGGCTAACGGTGGGTACATCATCAAAATTAAACCGATTGCAATCGGGATGTTAGTTGAGCCGTGACTCAAAGAATCCCAGAAATTCGAAATTCCGGGTACAAATTTTCCTGCAGCAACACCTAAACCCATTGCAAGAAAAATCCACAGAGTTAAATACCTGTCTAAAAACGATAATTTTTTAACTATTCCGCTCATATTAATTTAAGCCCGGTAAAACTTTCTCTTTATAGAAATCGTAGAAACCGGTTTTAATTTCATCTCTAACTCTTTTAAACTCTGATAAAATTTCTTCTTCGGTTCCGGTTGCATCTGCAGGGTCATCAAAACCGATATGAATATTTTCACCAACTTTCCCCATAAAAACAGGGCAAGATTCTTTAGCATTGCCACAAACAGTTATAACAAAATCAAAAGATTGGTCAAGATAAACGGCAACATCTTTAGGGTAATTTGAAGTAATATCAATTCCCGTGTCTGTCATAACTTTTATTGCGTTAGGATTAACTCTTGGGGCAGGATAAGTACCAGCCGAGTGAACATCAAGCCTTGAATCAAATGATTTTAAAAATCCTTCCGCCATTTGTGAACGGCACGAATTACCGGTACATAAAATTAGTATTCTCAAAACAACCTCATTTTTATATTTTGCTAAATAACGAAATGAAATTTAAAAAATTATTTACAGCATACCAAATTTCTATCAACGCAGCATGCAGCTATATAATCAATTTTAACAATTTGTTCATCTACAATCCAGAGGTCAAGATTATTTAGAAATTCTTTCACTCTTTTATTCTCTGTAGTTGTGTTAAGGCTATAATCAACCCATTTCCCGTTTTTTTCTTCAACAATGAGTTCGCTTTCTTTAAGAATGCTCAAATGCTTTGATACGGTTGAAGTTGCCAAATTGAGCACATCAGTAATTTCACAAACGCATAAAGTACGCTTCTCTAACATTTTAAGAATTCTTAAACGGTTGGGGTCAGATAAAGCCTTAAATAATTTTGCCGTTTCTTTCATTACAGTTCGTTTACTCCCATGTAATTAATTCTCCTATTTTGTATTTGCTATTACCATGCGCTAAAACAACAACCGCCATTTTCCCGGTTACAGAAAACTTAGGGTCATATATTGCCAAAGCACCTACTATGTTTGCTAATTTTGTGGTATAGTAACTTGTTAGCCAGTTTATTCTTGAGTTGTCCAAAATTACCAATTTGCCATTAACATGATTTTCTGCAAATCTAAAATTGCTATTCTCATATTTTGCCAATATTGAAGGAGTAATCTCGGCATTTGTGTCAAAATTTATAAGTATTCTTGTGGCATCTGTTACCGTTGAATTGTAAGTTACTTTAGCAGGAATATATTCTTGATAAAAAAGCCCTGTTATTGTGGTACCTAAAATTATCTCCTTGTAATCAGGATAACAAATAGCAATTGCATCTTCAAGTTTTTGTACTTTATGGACAAGAATATCTTTGTTGGTATGACCGTTATTAAAAACAGCAACATTGGGTATAATTAATTTATTAATTCCTGAAAATTCTGTGATTGCTGCTTCAACCTTTGTTTTTGCATTGTCAACCAGTAGAACTTCTTCGTTCTCTTCCAATGCACCGGTACTAAAAACATCAGGCATTAAATCTTTATTTACAAGCGACGAGAATAACGCTATTGCCAAAGGAAGTTCTAATGACCTGCCCGAAATATTATCATTTACTATTTCGCCCGTTGTTGTTTTAATAACGAAATCAAATGAACTTGTCATATTATCACCCCTAACTACTACAGATTTTTTTTCCCTTTCTATGAGATTAAAAACTGTATTAAATACTTTAGCAAAAGTATCTTGGTAGCGTGAGGCTGCTCCGGGAAACTTCTCAATATTGTTAGCGGTTTTTCTAACTATTAAAATGAAGCAGTAAGCCGCATCCTGGTTTTCCTTTTCAACAACGGCTACAAAAGTTTTTCCAACTTCTTGACCAACAGGTTTGTATTCATTTATTTGATGACTTTCAGCACTCCAATCATCCGGAAAAGTATTTTTGACAATATCCCGGGTTTTGTTGTTTATAGCGAACGCGTAATTGTTTTTTAAATGATCAAATATAGACTTCGTAATTTGAATTTTGACAGTTCTATCGGTAGCCTTATTATATAGTTCTACTAAGTCTAATACAGCCTTATTTATGTTGTATTTGTTGACCATAGTACTTACTTCATAAAAGGGTTAATTTTAAGAGTAAATTGCTTATTGTTTACGGAGAACAAAATATCAAAAGTAGATACCAACATCTCAGAAATTATTTCTGAATCACTTAGTACAAATTTTGATACTTTCATCTGAATCTTGTAGTTTCCGAATTCATGGATAGTATCAGGCTTAAAACTTAATCGTAAATCTTTTAACTCTGCATCTCTAATATTAAAAAATGTAAAATAGAAAATCAGATTGCTTTTGTTTTTTGATTTACCAAGTTCTAAAGATAAATTTTCATCCTCATAAATTCGTACTTTTGGAGAGTTGTAATAAACAGATGAATCTTCAGGCTGGTTCTTATTGGCAGAAAGATTTTGAAGTATATCATCAGAAAAAGAGTAGTTATTGTTTGAGTATTCCATCGAAAAAAATGTTTCCCCTACTTTGGGCTCATTATCCAATACTTTGGGTTCATTATCCAATATTTTGGGTTCATTATCCAAAATATCATTAATGATTGAGGAGAAATCACTTTCAACAAAACTGAGGGCTTTTTCTGTATAATTGCCGAGTTTAAGCTCTATATACTCTGAATTTATAACATAATCATCTCTAAAAATTTCTTCAACACCTGTGTAATCTGTTATTGTCTCCGATTTTAACACTCCTTTTAACTCATTTTGCGTAATTGTACCGGAATAAACCCCGTTTCCCCGGATATCATGCTCAAGCATAACACCAATTTTACCTGCGTGAGCATATAAAGGGGAGTTTAAAATACCGTTAATTTCTACATCACGGCTTGTTTTGAAGTGTTCATCAATTGAGAGGTACATAACCCTGAAAGCCACTCTTTCAACATGCTTTAAGAGTAATACATAGCCAATTCCGGAAATCGACCAGATTTGACCGGGAGCTAACATTCTAAATTGAAGTGCATTTTTTAATTTTTCGTACCCTCGTTTAACGGCTTTTTCTGAGGGCACATATTTATCAATTTTAATAAACTCTTCTTTTTTGCTTTCAATATCCTTTTTTATCCATTCGAGAAAAGGATCCTCTCGTATAGCTTTTTCAATTTTTATCTTTTCTTGTGCATTTATTGTGCCGAGCACATAATTTTTGATATCTTCAAACGAATAAGACATATTATTTACCTCTTATAGTTTGATTATAGATATCGGTAATTAATTCGTACATAATATCCGAAACCCTTTCTTTAAATCCGTTCTCATCGATTTCATATCCAAAATCATCAACTAATTTCTGCAAATTGTTTTCGCAATAAGACAGGAACTTGCGAATTTTATCAGAAATTGCAGATCTCTTGTGGTCAGAAAATTCTGCAATTTTTTCAAGCCCTATTCCCTCAATTTGGTTGAGATAAACATATTTCAAATCAGTAAAACGGCTTTCAGTGAAATACTTTAAAAGCAGTTTTTTCATTTCCGATTTTAACTCGGTAAACAACATTTCAAACTCAGGTGAGTTATCGCCGGGTACAAAATCATAAACAGGGATTTCATCTCCTTCATCTGTGAGAATGGGAGGAAGTAACCGTCCTGCAACAAAACCGCTTTCATTAGCTATAATTCTAAAGAGTTCAATAAAGCTTATTTTTCCGGCTGATTGGCTCAAAACAAATAAAAAAAATTTTGCAACCTCTTCCTTTAATCTTTGTTCAAACCGGTCAAAACCCTTAAAACCTGCAAAATTATATCCGGAAGTTAACTGTTTTAATTCAAGCTCACTTAGCATAGGTTTATCATTTGTACCGGTAAGGTATATAAAATCTCCTTTAAATATAATCTTATTTTGAACTGATAAATCTTTTATGATATCTTTTATCCATTTGTAAAATTTATTGTGGTCACGATTTAAAAATGATTCAGAACCCTTTAGAGCATTATTACGCAACAAATTAAAATAATAGGAATCAATTCTCAAAATGTTAATATTTTTTTCACCTGCTTTAATTAGCTGTTCAATAGTTTCGGAAAAAATATCTTCAGCGTTCTCGTCCGTTAATTTCAAATTAGACCTTACGGAGATTTGCATAATTAATCTGACCGAAAAACTCATTAATTCAGAGTACTCAACTTCTGAAAAAGTTCCGGTACCCGTTAAATACAAAACAAACTTATTTAGAAGTTTAATGTTTTTATCAGTTATTTTCATAATTCCCCAATTTTAATAAAGCTTCATCCAATTTTTCGGTTGAAATTTCTCCCGTCTTGCGTTCTAAAGTTGTACATTTAAAATATCGTCTAAAATCTAACAAGATACAAGAGGGTACAGTTACACCGTCAACACCCGGTTCAAGAAATACAGTAGTTAAAGCACCCCTGCCATCAATTTTTGAAGTGAACGGAACCCAGAGAGTTTCAAAACCATTTACAATCTCCGGTTTATTAAGTACACAACCGGGTCGTTTTTTGTCTAAACTATCAGATTCTTTTCTCATCTCATGCAGAAGAGTATTTTTTATCAGATGTATTGACCCGCTATGTTGATCATTACACCCCTGATATTTATTTTCATAGTAAACATCCTTTCCGGGTTTTTTATAATATTTCTTAATTTTTTT
>JACSRR010000166.1 GCA_014879635.1 Ignavibacteriaceae bacterium
CTCTATCAACAACAACTTCTCAAAGCAATTGTTAACGAAATTGATGAACAGAATAAATTGCATTCACTTGATCTACTTGTTCAATAAAATTATTTTTTCTGAGGATATTGGCAAATATAAAGGGAAGGTTACACTAAAAATAAAACGGAGCCTAATCAGTATTACCTAAAATACTGTTGAAGGCTCCGTCTCAAAAAAGTTATTTCTTATAATAAAAAAAGAACAAATAATCTATTCAAAACTAACACTGTTGTAAACCGGGTACATAGCCGGCATTGTTGATTTATCATTATTGCCTTTTAAATAATAATCAAACCAGTCTAAAGTTCTAATTAAGTAATCGTATTGATTTGTATTGAGTCTGTTTCCGTGTCCTTCACCGGGATAAAGTACTAATCTAACAGGTGCTTTTCCGTGAAGTTTCAGAGTTCTATATAGTTCGATTCCTTGACCAACCGGCACTCTCGGGTCATCTTTGCCGTGCAAAATCAGCGTAGGTGTTTTACTTAAATGAGAGTAAGCAACGGGACTTCTCTCAAGAAATTTCTCAAAGTTTTGATATGGGAATAGACCCCAATGCACATAATAATCTTCCCAAGGAATATCGGTAGTATTTGATTTAGAAATTTGATTTGAAACCCCAACAAACACAACGCTTGCTGCAAATCTATCGGTATATTTAGTAGCTGCCCAAGCCGAGAAATATCCGCCATAAGAGCCGCCGCCCATACCAACACGGTTAGGGTCAACTTTACCACTGTTTATTAAGAAATCGACACCGTCAACAACATCCTCAAATTCGCCGCCTACTAAATCGCCAAAACCATAGTGTGAGAACTCAACGCCTCTTCCTGAGCTTGCTCTGTAATTAGGATAAAAAACAAAATATCCTCTTGTAGCTGCAAATTGACCCCATTTTCCGTAGCGGGTTAACCAACCATTTTTTTCACATGCTTCAGGACCACCGTGAATTGAGTTAATTAAAGGGTACTTTTCGCCTTCTCTATAGTCAACAGGATAAATTAGAATACCTTCAATCTCTAAACCGTCTTTTGCTTTATAGGTAATTTTCTCTTGTTTGCCGAGTCTGTAATCTTTTAACCAATCGTTATGATTTGTGAGTATTTTGAGTTCTTTTGAGTTAAGGTCATAGATAAAAAGTTCGGGAGGGAATTGTGCCGTGTGTGCAGACATTAAAACTTTGCCGGCTGCATAAGAAATATTGTCAATAGCTATTTTACCGCCTTCAAGCACAATAGTACTTTCGCCTGTGGACAAATTTAAACTCCTAAGAGTTGTATTTACTCCTTCATCAGATAAATAGAGTAAGGTGTTTTCGTTCAACCAAACAACATCGTTCACAGAACCAATAAAACCTTTAGTGTGATAAGGTAAACCGGTAAAAGGCAGGGTGTTATTGTACGCTGCTGTAAACAGGGAGCCGCTGTAATTATCATTTATATTCTGTGCAGCTATTATGGCAAAATTTTTGGAATCGGGTGACCAAGCAGTTACCGATAACTTGCCGGGATTTTCAACTACCTTGGTGAGAGACCCCGAAGTCAGGTCTAAATAGAAAACTCTTTTGAACATGTATTCATCGTCTATCAAATTTTTGTCAGCAATTTGACAGAGAACGCCTTTACCGTCGGGGCTAATAGTAAAGTCGAAAACAGAAACCTCTTTAGTGAGGGTAGTTTCTTTTTTGTTCTGAAAGTCATAATAGCAGAGAGAAAGATTTGGGTATTCTTCTTCATAAATTTCGATATTAAATCCCTTTTTCTTCCTCTGAGCAATTTCTGTAAATCTTACATCCCGCTTAGTGTAGAAAATTCCTTTACCGTCAGGGGAGTGTTGATATTTAATTACACCGCCTTCGGTTTTAGTAAGAGTTTCTAAGAGTTTGCCTTTAAGATCAATTTTATGAACTTGAACTCCGCCGCCTAAATTAGAAGTGTAGGTCAATTCCATACTTCCGGGAACCCAGTTAATGTTTCCTATACCGGCATCGCCTTTATAAAGCAAGGTGTTTTCTGAATTGCGAAGGTTGTATAAATAAAGTTCGGTTGTTCCGCCGCCTGCCCCGTCGGCTAATTTTCTTGGAACGCTCAAGATATATGCGGCGTAATTACCTTGTGGCGAAAGCGCAACTTGTGTAACAGATTTAATATCGAACAAATTTTCGGGTTGCAAAAGCTTTGTTTGAGAATATGAAGTGCTCATAAAAATAATCACCGCTAAAATTAAAATGGGAATTTTCATTAAATTTACCTCTTGTTAGTGGAATGTACTAAAACTATGCAATTTAAATAAAAAGTGTGAATTTAAGGGAGTGAAATGGGTTCACCTGATTATTTGGTGGCAAAAGATAATTTAACCGCAGAGCAATAAGGGTTCTTGGTTCTTAGTTCGTAGTTCTTGGTTTAAATTCTACCCACTGTAAGCGTAATAAACTACCCACTAACTTTATTAACTTCTGAGCTCACAGAGAACACTGAGTGGAAAAAGTGAAAATCGCCACATTTGTAGCAAAAAAGAATTCCAGATTTGTTCGACCCTGAAGGGTGTCGTATGTTAATAAAATGTTTTAACCGCCGAGCACACCGAGAACACAGAGGGGAAAAAGTTCTTGGTGCTTAGTGCGTAGTTCTTGGTTTGAAGTGTATTGTCCTAAATATGGTTGTCACTA
>JACSRR010000070.1 GCA_014879635.1 Ignavibacteriaceae bacterium
CTTGACTTGGTTGCAGGCAATTATCTTGCGGTAAAAGATTCTGAGCTACTACTAAAAACGAGATTGGGGGGTGATATAAGTCTCCAAACTGTTGAATATAACACTCCTCTAAAAATTAACGGTGTTACGGTAACATTTGTTCCTGCCGGGCATGTTCTCGGCTCATCTCAAATTAAGGTGGAAGGTAAATCAGGCGTTACAGTTTTTACGGGCGATTATGCAACATTAGAAAACCCCACCTGTGCTCCGTTTGAACCGGTAAGATGCAATACCTTCATTACAGAATCTACATTTGCCCTCCCAATTTATAAATGGGAAAATCCGGAAATAGTTTTTTTTGAAATTAACGAGTGGTGGAAAAAAAACGCATCGGAAAATAAAACTTCAATTCTTTTTTGTTATTCATTGGGGAAAGCACAGAGGGTTTTAAGCGGGCTTGATGAGAATAACGGTAAAATTTTTACGCACAAAACGGTTGAGCATTTAAATTATTGCTACAGAAAATCAGGAGTTAAACTACCCGAAACAATGATGTTAGATAATAACATTTTAAAAAGTGATCTGAAAGGTTCAATAGTCATTGCCCCTCAATCAGCTTTAACAGAAAGTTGGGTATTAAAGACGGAAAATATTTCAACCGGATTTGCCAGCGGTTGGATGCATTTACGAGGATTTAGAAAACGGAATAATATTGACAGGGGTTTTGTACTTTCTGACCACGCAGATTTTGACGGATTAAATTATGCCGTTAAATCATCCGGAGCTTCAAAAATATTGGTTACTCACGGCTTTACTTCACAATATGTTCGTTATCTTAACGATTCAGGTTTTGATGCTCAAGAGTTAAATACAAGTTCTCACGATAATCCGGATAGTTACAACCTCTGAATAAAATGAATAGATTTGTAAATCTACTTAAAGATCTTGAATATGCCGGGAGCGATGAGGCTAAATTGGTTTCATTTAGAAATTACCTAAATGTTGCAGACGGAATTGATTCATTAACGGCGATTGCCTATTTAACAGGAAAAAAACCGAAGAGGGCTATCTCCCCGGTAAAACTCCGACTTTGGGCACTTGAAGTGTGCGGAGTTAGGGAATGGCTCTTTGATGAATGCAATAAAATGACAGATGATTTGGCAGAAACAATCTCGATTTTACTCCCTGTATCCGTGAAAAAAGGTTCAAGAACTTTAGACTATGTTGTGAAAACATATATAGAACCGTTGTATCAGTTAAATGAAGAAAATCAACATGAATTAATCTTTGAAGCTTGGAATTCTTTATCAAAAGACGGGATATTTATTTACAACAGATTGATTTTAGGAAATTTCCGGTTTAATATTTCAGACAGAATAATTTCAAAAGCATTGAGTGATATTACGGGAATTCCGTCCGAAATTATTTCTCAAAGATTAGCAACCAACCGGAAACCCTCAGAAGAGTTTTGGAAAGAATTAGTTAATACAAATGGTGAATTTAATCAGGTTAAAAAGCCTTATCCTTTTTGTTTAGCTTCTACATCCGGTTCAAATTTAACGGAAGATTTTACACCGGCAGTTTGGTTTGCCGAATGGAATTATAAGGGGATACGCTGTCAGTGTGTTAAAATAGATGAGAAGTTGAATTTATTTTCGAGTGAGTATGAAATTCTAAACGACCAATTCCCCGATTTAATCTCCGGCTTATCCGGTCTCCCAAGCGGTACGGTAATTGATGGTGTAATTATACCGGCTAACGATGGAGTAATTAGTAATGCTAACATATTGCAAAAGAGGGTGAACAGCAAAAAGCCATCTTATAAAATGTGTTTAGAAAATCCGGTTGAATTTATAGTGTTTGATATTTTAGAAAATGACAGCTGTGATATCAGATTTAAAAAACTTTCTGAGCGGTTATTAATTCTCGAAAATATCACCGGTAAATTAAATTCTCTATCTGTTTATCTTTCTCAGCTATTGGAATTTGAAAGTGTTGAACATTTAGAGATACTAAGAAAGAGAGCTAAGAAAAAATCTACTTCCGGAATTATACTAAAGAAAAGAAACTCGATGTACCGGTCTGACGCAAATAATTTGGAATGGATAAAATTCAAGACTGATCCTTACAAGGTAATTGCGGTTCTAATTTATGCACAAAAAGGGCATGGAAGACTCGCAGGATTTTTCACTGATTACACATTTGCTCTGAAAGAAAAAGGCAGATATATTCCTTTTGCAAAAGTGGAAAACGGATTACCGGAAGAAGAACTCTTAGAAATTGATAAATTTGTGAAATCGCATACTTTCGAAAGGTTTGGACCCGTTTGCAGTGTAAACCCGGAGTTAATTTTCGAAATTTCATTTGAGAGTATTGAATTTTCGAAAAGGCATAAATCAGGAGTAACCGTTGTTTCACCAAAAATAGTTAGGAGGAGAGCCGGTCTCTCACTTCATGATGTGGATGATTTGAGTATTGTTAAATTAAATTTACTTGGTAGTAACACTGCTTAAGATGAAAGAATTTTACCAAAGTACCGGGTATAAAAAAGTTGAAGAATTCTTTCTATCACAAGGATTTAACCCGCACCGGTTTCAAATTGATTGTTGGTATGCGTATAATCAAGGATTAAGCGGATTAATTCACACTGCAACAGGTTCCGGAAAAACTTATGCTGCATTAATGGGTCATTTAATTGAGGCAATTAACAATGCAAACTCAAATAAAAATGAAGTAAGTGGTTTAAAATTATTATGGATTACTCCTTTAAGAGCTTTAGCAAATGACACTCTAAAAACGGTAAGTTATGCAGTTTCGCAACTAATTCCCGATTACAATGTTGAACTTAGAACAGGGGATACTTCTCAAAGTAAAAGGGCGAAACAAGCAAAACAGCTACCCGAAATTTTTATTACAACACCCGAAAGTTTATCTCTCTTAATCTCATATCCCAACTTTTTTGAACTATTTTCGGGGATAAAATCGGTAGTAATTGACGAATGGCACGAACTTTTGGGTTCGAAGCGGGGTGTACTTACCGAACTTGGCTTAGCAAGGTTAAAAAGAGTAAATCCGGAATTAAAAATTTGGGGTATATCTGCAACTTTAGGAAATACTGCCACAGCAATGGAGGTTTTATTAGGAAATAAAAAAGTTTCGGGTAAATTAATAGGAGCCGGGGTCTCTAAAAATACGGAAATAGAGACATTGATACCCGAAACTATCGAAAATTTTCCTTGGGCTGGTCATACCGGATTAAAAATGATTGAAAAAGTTTGTGAATTAATTGATTCAGCTAATTCTTGCTTAGTTTTTACGAATACCCGCTCACAATCTGAAATATGGTATCAGGCAATTTTAGAACAGAGGGAAGATTTTGCGGGTATAATAGGGCTGCATCATGGCTCAATAGAGAAAAAAGAGAGAAATGCTGTCGAGAATTTACTTTCCGAAGGAAAAATGAAATGCGTAATTTGTACTTCTTCACTTGATCTGGGAGTTGATTTTTCTCCGGTTGACTTGGTTATCCAGATTGGAAGTCCCAAAGGAATAGCAAGACTTTTACAAAGGGCAGGCAGAAGCGGACATAAACCGGGCGGTGTTAGTAAATTAGTGTGTGTACCGGCAAACAGCTTGGAGTTAATTGAATTTGCTGCCGTTAGAGAAGGGATAATGGCAAGTTTTATTGAACCAAGAGAACCGGTAGTTAAAGCGTTTGATGTACTTGTTCAGCATGCCGTAACGGTTGCAATTGGAACAGGGTTTAACAAGAACGAGTTTTTTAACGAAGTTAAAAGTACACATTGCTATAGAGAGCTCACTCATGACGAATTTGATAATATACTTGAGTTTGTTTGCAAAGGGGGTAAATCTCTCAGGGCTTATAAAGAGTTTGCGAAAGTTAAGTTTGACGAGAATTTTTATTTTGTTGATGATAAACAAATTGCAAAAAGACATAGAATGGCAATTGGAACAATAACCTCTGAGCCTGAAGTAATAGTTAAATATATGAACGGTACAAAATTAGGAACATTAGAAGAGAGTTTTGCCGCAAGGTTGAGTAAAGGGGATAATTTTATTTTTTCCGGAAAGTCTTTAGAATTTGTAAGACTGAGGGACTTGGTTTTGTACGTAAAAAAGTCTAATTCGGGAGAAGGACCCGTACCTCAATGGCTTGGCGGAAGGATGCCTCTTTCAACAATGTTAGCAAAACAGGTGCGTGAAAGGTTAAATAATTATCCGTCAGAAAATTCTAAGTTTGTTGAAATAACCGCAATTTCGCCATTATTGGAATTGCAAAAAAAATGGTCTGAAATTCCTTCAAACGGTACTCTTTTAGTTGAAAGAAAATTATCGGATGAAGGTATGCATCTGTTTTTCTATCCGTTTGAAGGCAGACTTGTTCATGAAGGGTTGGCTTCTTTATTAGCTTATAGAATAGGCAAAAATATTCCCGCATCGTTTTCTTTAGCATACGATGATTACGGATTTGAATTGCTTACTGATACTGAATTTGAACTAGCACCGGATGAAATTGCCGTTCTATTCAGCGAAGAAAATTTAATTGACGACATTCTGCAAATAATTAATTCTTCCGAAATGACGAAGAGTAAATTCAGGGATGTAGCAAGAATAGCCGGTTTAATTTTTCAAGGTTACCCGGGTAGTAATAAACCGGTTAAGCAAATTCAAGCCACCGGCAGCTTATTCTTTGAAGTGTTTACAAAATATGACCCGGATAATTTGTTATTAAAACAGGCAGTGAGAGAAGTTTTAGAGTCGCAACTCGAAAGAAAAAGAATGATTGAAACCTTAAAAAGGATATGTAAATCTCAGATTATCTTACGAGAGACAAAATACTTTACACCGCTCTCATTTCCTTTGATGGCTTCTAGGATTCGTGAAAAATATTCGACTCAAAAAGTGAGTGAGAGAATCAAAAAAATGCAAATTCAATTAGAAAAGGCAGTACTGAAATCTAAGTGATGAATGAAATTTCAACAATAAATATTTTGGGTGAAGAGTTTCAGCCCCGTAGCGATAAAACTCTTTTTTGGAGAAGTGAAAACTGTTTAATAGTTTCAGATATTCACCTCGGAAAAACTGCAACATTCAGAGTTGAGGGTATTCCTGTGCCCGAAGGAATCACTGATAGTGATTTAGGAAAACTGTCTTTAGCTTTAATTGAAACAGCCGCCAAAAAATTAATTATTACAGGTGATTTATTTCACTCGCCTAAAGGTAAAACAACATTCATAATTGATAGATTTAAGAGGTTTAGAGATGAGAATAAAGATATTGAAATCAATTTAATAACGGGCAATCATGACATTCGTTCCGGTTCTTTACATAGTGAGCTTTGTATTGCAGAAACGGATTCTCTAATTATAAGAGAGAAATTCAGATTCATTCATGAAAATGATAACAAGCCCGGTTATTATAATTTCAGCGGACACATTCATCCCGCAATTAGACTTAAAGGGAAAGGGAGACAAAGTTTAAGGCTACCCTGCTTTTACTTTGCAAAAGATTATGCTCTCTTGCCTGCATTTGGAGGGTTTACCGGAACAGCTGTAATATATCCGGTTAATGATTCAATCATTTATGCAATAGCAGATAATGAATTGGTAAAATTAACAAGTTGAGTTGATCAAAATTATTAGTGATCCGGAGAAGTAAAAAAATCACTCTTCTTGAGCTCTTATAATTCTTCGTGTTCTCCCTGCAACCATACCAATACCATCGCCTTTCACATTCCATATTACGGAAGTGGATGGCTGACCGAACAGAGCATCGGCAAGTTTTCCGGAGCCTGCCGTCGAAAAATAGTCGTAATATTCAGTATTGTAAACATATAGAACAACTCCGAGACTTGAAGCAGAAGAACTATAAACTGAAGAGGGGATTTCTACGGTAGGAATATTTAAATTAAGAACCTGTTCTCCTTTTTGAACTCTGAACACACCGTCAAACTCTTCGGCTTCAATAATAACTCTGTCGTTCACATTTAATACCGCCCATGTTGCACCATAAGCTTCTAAACCGTTTGGAGTTACCGAGGCTCGAATTTTTTTACCAAGTGTATTATTAGGTCTTGAATAATTTACAATTTGTGCAATACCCGGCGAACCTGCATTTGGTACCGAAATTATAGCGTTGGCAGTTAATGAATTCCAATAGACAATAAGTTCATATGTTGCACCCTCCTGAATAGTAACCTCGGGAGCTCTATAAATCCCGTCTCTAAAATGCCTTAAATTAACAACCGTTGAACCTGAACGCAAAATCACTACGGCATCAGTTAGGTGCGTGTATGAATCACCATATTCTGCAAAGACGGGAAGTGTTTTGCCCACATAAATATTTTCTAACGCAAAACCTGCGTCTAAAATTCCTCTTACAACAAGTTTCTCTTCAAAAACAAACTCTGATTCTAAAATTACTTCTTCGCAACCGGTTAAAAGAAAAAAGTAAATTCCTACTAAAATTATATTCAAGAATTTTTTCATAAATCTATTTTCACTCCCAATGACGGTACGAACGGGAAAAGAACAAATTGCTTAAGAACAGGCTTTTTATTCCCCTCGCTATCTGCAATGTATCCCACATATTTAGAAAAAATATTGTTTCTGTTATAAGCGTTATATACATTAAAAGAAATTTCACCGGCAGAGTTAAAAATAGTAGTTTTGTAAGTTAAACTAAGGTCTAATTTATGAAAGTCGGGGAGTCGGTATGCATCCCGCTCTGAAAATTCATAATACACTTTAGAGTCATTGATATTTGGGTTCTCTAAACTTTGAAAACCAAATTGCATAACCGGAATTGAGTAAGTTTGACCGGTTGAGTAAGTCCATGTAGCACCAAAAGCTAAATTCTCAGAAATATTCCAGGAAATTACCGCCGAAAAATCGTGTCTTCTATCGTACCGGGGGAAAAAGGGGTTACCTTTGTTAATTTCTTCAAAATACCTCTTAGTAAAAGCGAGAGTATAACCGATCCAACCGGTAATTTTACCCGCCTTTTTATTGAAAAAAATCTCGAGTCCGTAAGATTCACCCCAACCGCGGGTAAGTTGAGACTCAAATTCTGCATCATACGCAAAATCGGGTCTTTCAATATAATCGAAAAGATTTTCCATTTTCTTGTAATAACCTTCAATAGAAAATAGATAATCTCTTTCCATAGTTACGGCTTCAAAACCAAATGAGCCTTGAATAGCTTTAGCAGGAGAAATTTTTATTGACGAGGGATACCAGATATCGGAAGGTAATTGTATATCGTAGCGGCTGAACTTGTGCATTGGTTGATATGCAATTGCAAAAGAAGATTTAATTGTGAGCCTTTCAACCGGGAAATAGCTTAAAGAAAGCCTGGGCTCGGCGGCTAAAAATTCTGCTTCTTTGAAATAAGAAACTCTTACACCGGCGTTAGCATTAAAATTTCGGTTTATTTTCCATTCGTCTTGAACAAAAAAAGCTCCGTCAAGAGCGTTATAGTTTTGAGAGAGCTCGTTTCTAAAAGTAAGTTCGGGGGTGTAAAAATCACTTACAAGCAAACCAACAGAGTGATAAGTTACTTCTGCACCACCTCTTATAAAGTGGATATTATCAATCGTTAATTGAAATTCGGTTTTGAATTTTAAATCAGTAATTGAGGAAGAAGAGAAAAAATCTACCGGCTTTTTGACGGGTTGCTTATCTCTAAACGAAGTTTGAAATCCATAATTTGTGAGTAAAATAGAAGTGTTTGTGAAAAGGGTAGGGTTGTTAATTCTTGTCCATGTCAAATTCAGAGTAGCGTTGTTCCAACTTATATCAAAGCCCACATCTTTACTATACGGGGGCTCAGTAAGTTTATCTGAGCTAAAAAAACCGCTCAAAAATATTTTATCTTTATCGTTAAGAGTTATATTAACTTTACCGTTTGCATCGTAAAAGGAATAAAGAGGAAATTTATCGGCTTGCGGAAACAATTGAAGCATTTTATCAAGGTACATAATACGGGCAGAGAGAATGTAAGAAGAGTTTTCGTTTACGGGACCTTCAACAGACATTCTTGAAGAGATATTAGAAATATTAATAGTTCCTTTAAACTTTTCTTTAGTTCCTTCTTTCATAGTAATATCAAGCACACTTGAAAGTCTTCCGCCAAATTCAGCAGGGAAAGCACCTTTAATTAAGCTGATACCTTGAATAGCGTCAGGATTGAATGCCGAGGAAAAACCACCCAAATGGGAGGGATTATAAACAGGAACACCGTCAATTAGAGTAAGGGTATGATCAGCTGAGCCCCCTCTCACATAAAGCCCTGTAGAAAGCTCATTAGCAGAAGCAACACCGGGAAGAAGTTGAAGAGCTCTGAAAATATCTGTTTCACCTCCGGTTGAAGGGAGCTGTTTTAAGATACCGGGGTCTAACACAATGGTACCTGCAGTACCGGGGAAGTCATCTTTACTATCGCTAACAACTACCTCATTTAACAAAACGGGTGATTTAACAAGTTCAATATCCAATCTGAGCGCCCCCCCCTCTTTTGCCACACCAATTTCTGAGATATGTTTTTGATAACCAAGCATAGAGGCAATTAAAAACCATTTCCCTTCGGGTACATTAGTGATAGAGTAAAAGCCAAATTTATTAGTTGAAGAATAGTATTTAATATCGCCGGGATTAGAAGTATCTTTCAACAGGTAAACATTTGCGCCTATTAAAATTTCTCCCCCCTGATTATCAGAAATCAGCCCGGAAACCGTAAATCTATTTGTTTGGGCAAATATAGAACTAAGCGAAAAAAACAGTACAACTATAAATAAAAACTTCAAATTCATTTTTTTAATTATTTTTGGTACTTAATATAAAATTTTGTTAAATGTAAACATATTAAATCATTTTTTTAATTGTACAAAATAACTGTTTGAATGTAGAAAACACACTTGGTAAACGGTAAAAAATGAGAACTAAATTTTCTGACTCAATTCGTTTAATTTCAATTATTAGAAAAATACGACTTATTGCAGCGTTAAGTATTTTATTTACGGTTAGTACTTATTCTCAAATTAATTTCAAAGTATCCGGTTCTGCAGTTATTCCTGCGGGAGAATTTACAAAACAAGTTGAAGCAGGCTACGGTTTCTCCGTAACCGGAATTTATCAACTCCCGGTTGAAAATTTTTACGTAACTTTAACGGGGGGTTATTATTTTTTAGGCTTCAACGAAAAGTTAAAACAATATAAAATGGATTACTCAACTATTCCTCTTACAGCCGGGTTGAAAGCAGAATTTCCGATATATGATTTAATCCCTTATGTTGAAATTGGTGCAGGAATTTATTTCAGTAAATACCAAGTAGAAGTAATTGATATTTTTACCGGTCCGTTTACCGTGTTAACCGATGAAAGAACCGCCGGATTTTTGTTATCGGGGGGGCTTCGTTTTATGGTAACACCGGGTTTAGATCTTGATTTTAGTATAAATTACAATAAATTGCAGAGTAAATATCCGGGAAGAGCCTTTTTTAATATAAATACCGGGTTCAGCTTTAGATTTTGAGAACTCGCATATAGTTTTAAAAGTGGTAAATATTTAACTAAATTGGAACAAAGAAATAAATTAATTATCATTTTGAAAATTTTGTCATTTTTTATTAATTTGCAATAAATTTTTCGCAGATATAAGGATATTATGGAAAATCAGAAGCCGATAATTCTACTTGTTGAAGATAACTCAGAAAACAGGGAAGTTATGATGCATTTTTTGCGAAAAATATGTGATGTTGAAATTGCAAACGATGGTCCGGGTGCTATTGAATCAGCCAAAAATAATGATTTTGCCGCAATTTTGATGGATATTAACTTAGGGCTGGGAATGAACGGAGTAGAGGCTACTAAAAAGATTAGAAGTTTAGAAAATCACAAAAATACACCGATTGTTGCTGTTACGGCTTACGCTATGGCAGGTGATAAAGAAACTTTTTTGGCATCCGGATGCAACTACTATATATCCAAACCCTTCACAAAAAAGGAATTTGTTTCGCTTATTGAAAAGGTACTAATTGAGTCAGGGGCGCTAACTATTAATTAGTTTTCTGATTTTATCCGCAACCCTGCTTACTCCCAATTCTTTAATACATTTGTATTTTATATCTTGCCTACCGCAATTTAGCGGCTTAGGCGAATAAAAGAAACAGGGTGCACATTCTAAGTTTAAACTTACCTCAGAGTATTCCGTGCCCCATGGATATATGTATTTTAGATTTGTAGGTCCTATTACCGGAACTACATGAACTCCCATTGCAGAAGCAACATGCATCAAACTTGAATCATTTGTTACAAAAAGATTACATTTCTTAATTATAGCGGCAGATTCTGACATACTTTTGGTTTCAACTTTAATTAAGTTTTTATTTTGAACCAAATTAGATATCTCTTCACGCAATTCCTTCTCTTCAGGACCGCCAAACAAAAGAACATTTGCATTAAACTCTTTAATTAAAACATTTGCCAATTCTGCGAATTTATGCGGCTCCCATCTTCGATTTTTATGATTTTTTAAAGTAGCACACCCCGGGTGAAAACCAATAATTAAACGGTTTTCTAAGGAGTTTTCAATTATAAATTTTTGGGCAAGAGCGTTATCATCATCATTAAGAGGGAAAAAAAGCTGCGGTTTAAAGTTAGTACTGAAATTAAACATTTTTTCGACAAGAAGGATGTTTTCTTCAACATTGTGAAGATTATCGTCTTCTTGAATTCTCACATTATTTAGGAATCCGGCTTCAACAAAATCCATTCTATTATATTTAATTGCCCCCCTCTTTTTTGCCCCTGCAAGAAAATTAACGATGTTGTATTCTTTTCTGTTTGAAGGATACACATTAATTGAGTGAGTGTATTTGCCTCTAAGACTAAGTACAAATTTTAGCGATTTAAGCCCACCCTCAGCCAAAAAATCGAATCTTGTAACGGTGTTTAACAAACCTGTTCTTTGATAAATGTTTTCAACAGGTTTAAACATAACCACAGCGTCAATAATAGCAGCAGGAAAATTCTCTCTAATTAGCTTTAAGGCAGGTGTAAACATTAAAGCATCACCTATACCTGATAGGGCAAATACGAGTATTTTAAGATTCTCTTGTTTTGATTCCATCTATAAAATTATAATTGTGATATATATAAAATAAAAAAAGGCGGATATTAATTATCCGCCTTAAAATTGAACAACAACTCTATTTTAAAGAATCGGGAACAGGGTTTTTATTGTCTCTTAATTCAATATACCGTTGTTTACGGAATTGAAGATCACCCTGTGCTTCAGCCGGGTAAATTGTCATCATTCTGTCAATGAGGTTAGCTGCTTTATCGTATTGTTGAGTATATTCATAAATATTTAACAATAGCATATAACTATTAACACGGGTATTTTGTTGTAACGGATCTTTCTCAATTTCGGATAATAAATCAAGCTCTAATGAAGAGGCATAATAAGCAAATCTATCAAAATCGCCCGCATCTCTGCTGATAATAGCAAAATTGTATTTAATCAAATAATCCATCGGAAGAATACCGACCGGGATTTTTTTCTCCATTTCGTCAATTACTTCGCGAACTTTTTCGTTTTGCTTTAATTGTTGATAATAGAGAGCTAATCTTAAGAACGAGCCACGATAATTTACAGATAATCTTGCGTGGTTTTCGTCAAAAAAGATTGTCGGGTCATTTAATCCACGGAATTTTAGTCCGGGTTTGAAGTCTTTGCTATATCCGGGATTTTCTTCAAACAAGCTTTGCCTCATAAATTTCTCATTTAAGAACTCAACGCCCGGGGTGGCAGTATAAGGAACGAGCTTATAAGCAAGCCCGTTTAATTCAAGATACGGAGATAAGCCGGCTTTTGCGTCTTCACTTGAAGTGATAGCAAAATAAATAGGTCTTTTGAACGCATTGTTTAGAACTATATCTCTAACAACTAAATCTTGAATTCTCAAATAAGTTACACCGCCTTGAACTTGACCTGCGGGAGGCAAATCCCACTCAATAAATTTATTTGCAAGAGTTAGAGAATCTTTAATTGTAAATTCACCAAATGCCGATTCGGGCACATTAATTTTATAACGGGTTGGATTATACTGAACCGGTCTGATATTCTTAATCTGTTCAGAATTCATACTCATAGTAACCACGGGCGTACCGTAAGGTGCTTCTTCTTTTAATTGCCTGATGTACCAAGTTGTATTCATCAAACTTAGATTTGCAACCCTAACATCTCTTCTGACCCCTTCAACATCTTGCAGATACCAGAGAGGGAATGTGTCATTATCACCGTTTGTGAAAAGTATGGCGTTAGGTTCGCAACTTTGAAGAAGGTTATACGCATAATCCCAAGGAACCCAATTTTTGGATCTATCGTGAGTAAAATAGTTTGCTTGGAGCATTCTACCGGGAACAAAAACAACTCCCAGCAAAAGAATAGCTGTTATAACTGCTGTTTCTGCTCCTTTACCCTTTAATTTTTCGGAAACAATATCTGCCAGACCTCTAAATGCAATACCTATCCAAATAGCAAAAACGAAGTATGCACCTGCATAGAAATAATCGCGTTCTCTGGGCTGTGGTTGTTGCTGATTTTGATAATATGCCGTGAGATAACCCATCAGAATAAATAAAATCATAAAAGCAGCAGCCATTTTCCAATCACGCCTAAAATGCACCCAGATACCAATCAAACCTAACAAAAGCGGGATACCAAAGAGAGAATCTTTAACATCTCCCGCAAATCTAATTCCGAAAACTTTACCAAAAGCGTTTCCTATACCGTTAAATGGCGCAATATTTGCACCTGCATCTTGATTCCATGACTCTCTTCCCGCAAAATTCCACAACATGTAACGGGTCATCATATGATTCATTTGGTAATTCCACCAGAATGAGAGGTCACTATTGTAGTTGAAATATATCCCTTGTTGGTGTGCTTCATTTGAAAATCTTCTTTTGAATGTAGGGAAATCACCGTATTGCTCACGACCAAGATAAGAAACAAGCTCAGGGAAAGTTTTAGGCTCGTTCTCATTCATAGGAGGATT
This sequence comes from Ignavibacteriaceae bacterium, assembly GCA_014879635.1. Lineage (GTDB taxonomy): Bacteria > Bacteroidota > Ignavibacteria > Ignavibacteriales > Ignavibacteriaceae > BA9. Next base: position 13,061 of record JACSRR010000070.1, read on the forward strand.
CTGATTTGCTCTAATAATAACCATAGCGTAAGTTGTGAATCCGAGCAGAATAAATAGAAACGACATTAAAATTAGATGTGTGGTTGCTTTTTGATTTTTTACCGAATAGTAAATTCCCCATCCAATTCCTCCTAAAATCATGAAGAAAAGAACAATTTCCATCACAATGTTTTGACCGGCAACAGCTGCCATAAATTTAGAGAGGTATTTAACCACGCCGGGGTATGTAACAAACAATGCAATACCACCCACAATAATAGGAATATAAATTGAGTTTCTGTTAAATAATTTTCTCCAGAAAACTGCCATTATTAAACCACTAATCAAAACAATACCTATTTTGAAAGTATTGTCAAATTTGATAAACTCTTCGGGTGATACAGCCGATGTGGCAGTTTCTGCACCCCAAATAATCAGAGCAAAAAGTACTAAAACGGCGGCATGCCCCATAAAAATATAACTTGTTACCTTTAAATGATTCTCGTCATCCAAGTATTTTTTGAATATAACAATCATGACTACGGTTACAATAGCAAGAACGGACATTAAGTGAACGCCGGTTGAAAGCCCTATTAAATAAGCTGCCAAAATTAGATAGCGTTCGTTCCCCCTTTCATGAGCAACTTCATTCCATTTCATAACATAATACATTACCATTACGAGTAAAGCTGTAGAGGCAGAATAAACTTCGGCTTCAACTGCATTAAACCAAAAAGTATCACTAAAGGAGAATGCAAGTGCGCCAATTGAAGCAGAAACAAAAGTGATAATAGCGTCAAAAGTATTTTTGTGTTCCTTTTTGAAGTTCATTATCAACTTTACGATAATCAAGTATGTAAATAAAATAGTAATTGCACCCGAAAGCACCGAAATATAGTTTACCCTTAGTCCAATGTTTTCAACAAACGGAACCATTGAGAAAATTCTACCTAAAAAAAGAAAGAATGGTGTTCCCGGGGGGTGTGGTACTTGAAGTGAATAAGCTGCGGCAATAAACTCACCGCAATCCCAAAATGATGTTGAAGGCTGAACGGTCATTACTAATACGATAAGCGAAATTAGAAATACCACAGCCCCAAATACTCTGTTTATAAGGGTATAATTCATCTGCTCCTCTTAGAGTTTAACTTTAGTTGTTTATTCGCCCTGTTTTTTGAACAAGTTCTCCAATTTAGACCTGTCGGGCTTTTTACTACAATATTTTTCGTGTAATTCGCGAAGAATTTTCATCGAAATGGTATCGAATTCTTCCTCATCGATGTGACGCTTTAATAGCATTTTGAATGAATCTCTGTCTTTTGGAATCATTTTGTATTCGAAGCGTTTTAATTCATCGATAAATTGCTTTTGTTCTCTGTGCTGTGCCATAAACAATATTTTTTAAGCAAAAAACTAAAATAAGAAATTTTGACCTTTTTTTTAGGTTATTGTTCCCTTAATTAATTACGGAATCGAATTTTTGTTTTTTTCTTGCTGTTTTGTTCGGCTTTTCGGCGGTTTTAGCATTATAAAAGCCAGGATAAAATTTAAAATGAGGATTATTGAATTTTCGA
>JACSRR010000273.1 GCA_014879635.1 Ignavibacteriaceae bacterium
TCCGTCGTCGGCAGCGTCAGATGTGTATAAGAGACAGTCTCCGATTATAATTCAAGTGACAATATAAATTTTTATGGATTTATGAAAAATATCATCATCTTTTCACTTATCTTTTTATCTCTGTTAATAACAGGGTGCGAAAAAGATTTTAGTAATGTAATTGACCCCGTTACACCGGAGTTCAAAGTTCAGAGTGTTGTTAAAGTTGACACATTGTTCTATAACCCGTCGGATTCTTTATTCACTATTTATATAGATATTTTATCAACAGCTGCACCAGAGGCAGTAACCGCAAATATCTATAATCCTGCAGAATCAAAAATTACTCCTGTTCCAATCAGTTTATTTGATAACGGAAGAAGTGAATCAGGGGATGTTACTGCAGGAGACGGCAGATTTTCGGGCAGGGTTTTAATGTCGCAAAATTATCTCTCCGGAAAATACAGAATTGAGTTTTCGGTTACTTATTCAGGAAATTCTAAAAAATTAGCCGAAACTACTTTTTCATTTAATAACGGCAGAGAAAATATAAAACCTGTTTTATCTAACCTTTCGGCTCCCGATACCCTAATCGTAAACACAACGGTTGCCTTTTTGATGACCGTTAAAGTTGATGACCCTAACGGGTTGCAAGATATTGCAAGAGTTTACTACACAGTTACAAGACCCGACGGCACTTCTAATAACTTCGCCTTTCAAATGTTTGATAACGGTAATTCGCAAAGTAACGGTGACCAAATTGCCGGCGACGGAATATACTCGGCAATTGCTCAAGTTAATGAAACAAATCAAAAGGGTACTTACACTTTTAATTTTTTTGCCGAAGACCGTGGCAAATTGACAAGTGATCCAATTAATCATTTATTGACTATAAGATGAAAACACTTTTATTATTCACTGTTTTATCAGTTACAATTTTTGGGCAATTAGCCCCTTATTCGTTTAATTTTAACGAAAACATCCCTGATGTTATTAATAATTTTCCTGTAAGCGAAAACCCTGCATCAAATAGTATTTCTGCAATTTTAATTCAAGGCGATACTGTTTGGTTAGGTACTTCGAGAGGATTAAGCAGATCAATTGACGGAGGAAATTCGTGGAGGAATTATTACGGAACTCCCGAGTTTGGAACAGAAAACATATCTGCTCTTGCTTATGATAAATATTCAGGTACTATCTGGGTTTCAACTGCACATTCTGCTACTGTTGCAGGAGGGCAGACTTTACCCGAAGGAAGCGGATTAAGATATTCTGAAGACGGCGGCAATACTTGGAAAATTGTTAACCAACCTTTAGATAATGAAAATGATACCCTCGTTGTTTACGGTTCTAATATTCTTAGGGCTTTACCGGTTACCGTTGCTATTCAAAATATCATTTACGATATTGCTATAACTCCGGGAACGGTATGGATTGCGTCTTTTGCGGGTGGAATTAGAAAATCAACCGATAAAGGGCTTACCTGGCAGAGAGTTGTTCTCCCTCCGGATTATTTAAATTCAGTTTCACCAACCGATAATTTGAACTTTTGTATGTCGCCTGTACCCGGTAGATTTTGTGCCGAAGGATATTTAAATTACCGCGGGTTTTCGATTATTTCGGTTAATGATTCAACACTTTATGCAGGAACTGCAAACGGAATAAACAAATCAACTGACGGCGGAATTAGCTGGATTAAGTTTAACCATCAGAACCAAACAAACCCAATTTCGGGCAATTTTGTTGTGGGGCTTGCTTATAAAGAGGGGAATGAAAACGAAATTTGGGCTGCAACTTGGAGAGCAGAAGACCAATCAGAATTTTACGGTGTAAGTTATTCGAGTGACGGCGGAACAAACTGGGTAACAAGTTTATACGGTGAAAGAGTAAATAATTTAGTACTCTCTTTAGATAAAGTTGTTGCCGCAGGAAATAACGGAATTTACAAGACAAATGACTTAGGTCAAACTTGGTTTCAGCCGGGACCAATAGTTGATTCTAAATCAAAATTAAGTTTAAGAACATCTACTTTTTACTCTGCAGGATTTGCAGAAAGCGGTTTAACATTGTATTTGGGTTCGGCAGACGGTTTAATAAAAAATTCCGGAATTTCCGGTATATGGCAGCCGGTTTGGAAGATTTATTTCGCCTCTCAGCCATTAGAAAGTAAAACAGAAGCCTATGCTTTTCCGAATCCTTTTTCACCCAAAACCGAATCAGTGAAAATTAAATATTCGACAGGCGGAAGGCAGGTACCGGTTACAATCAGAATTTTTGACTTTAACATGAATTTTGTTAAAACTGTTGTTCAAAATGCCCAGAGGGGAAATCCGGCGCATGTGGTTAATGACACCTCAATTGACGGTATTGGTGGAGTAATTGATTTTTGGGACGGAACCAACGAATTAGGTAGTGTTGTTCCTAACGGAGTTTATTTCTATAGAATCGATGCCGGCGATGATAAACCGGTGTTCGGAAAGATCATGGTGCTACAATGAAATTTAAGTTAATTCTCATCTTTATTTTAGTTTTTACATCTGTTTTAACATTCGAAATTCAAGCACAGCGAAAATTCAGTTCTGTTTCTTCGGCACCCGGTAGTTTTACAAGAGCAGGTTTCGGAGCCCGCGGAATTGGAATGGGAAACGCAATTTCGGCTGTAAAACAGGGGAATTTAGTGGCTTATTACAATCCGGCTGCTGCCGTGTTTCAAGAAGACAACAGTTTTACAACTGCATACACTTTTTTAGGATTAGACAGGTCGTTAAATTTTCTAAATTTTACCCGTAAGTTTGATTTCTACTCCGTTTTAGATACTACGGAAAATAGAAAACCCCGCTCAACCGCCGGTATTTCTGTCGGAATTATTAATGCGGGGGTTAGCAACATTGATGCAAGAGATAACCAAGGGTTTAAAAGAGACGCTCTTTCGACATCCGAAAACCAATTTTTTCTTTCGTTATCTAACAGGTTTTCCGATAAACTTTCGGTAGGTCTTTCGGCAAAAATGTATTATTATAAATTGTACGAAGAGATAACGGCAACCGGATTAGGTTTTGATTTAGGCGTGCTGTATTCTTATAATGATGATTTATCATTCTCTTTTGTAATTGTTGATATTAACAGCAAATATAAATGGGATACCGCTCCAATTTATTCAACTTCGGGCGGAACAACTACTGATTATTTCCCGCTACAAAAAAAGATTGGGGCAGCTTATAATTTTAGAGCCAATAACCTGATAGTAGCTGCTGAATTTGTTTTCGATGATTTCGGAACTCAAATTATTAGAGCCGGTGCAGAGTGGAACCTCTATGAAAATTTATATATTAGAGGCGGAATTGATAATTTTTACTTAAGCAACGGTGATGAACCCCTCAGACCTTCGCTCGGGCTTTCTTATTCAAGAGAGTTTGGCGGAATTTTGGCTGGCTTTGACTACGCTTTTCAGATTGAACCTTATAGTACAGGTAACAAACATGTTGCCGGAATTAACATAATTTTTTAAATATATTTTTATGATGAAACAAAATAAAAATCTTCTCTTTATAGTTTTTTTCGCCATCTCTTTTCTGGTTGCAAATTTTACCGGATTTTCACAAACTGCAGGTAAAACAGGCTTAAGCTTTTTGAAAATAGGAGCAGGTGCAAGAAATATTGCATTGGGCGGTAACGGTAATGTTTTGGCACAAGATGTTACATCTGTTTTTTATAACCCCGCAAATCTTAAAAACAAGAACAATAACGAATTGTTTATTTCGCACAATGAGTGGATTCAAGATGTTCGAAGTGAATTAATTGCCGCTAAATTTGAACTTTTCGGATTACAAATGGGATTGGGCGTAAATTCAACTTCTGTTTCCGGAATTGAAGTTCGCAGAATTCCCGGTGATGCTGAAGCCGAAGTGAAAGCAACTTATTTTGCCGCAGGACTTTCGGCTGCTTTTAATGTTTCCCGCAATATTAACGCCGGGGTTACGGTTAAATATCTTTATGAAAGTTTGTTTGCCGATGAAGCAACCGGTCTCGGTTTTGACTTAGGTGTGAACTACAGAGAAGGCAATTTGTTAGTGGCTGCAGCCGTGAACGATATCGGTTCTATGAATGAATTGAGAAAAGAATCTACTAAATTGCCAACAAAAATTTCTATCGGGGCTTCTTATTTTTATCCCCTCACTGAACAAAATTTGGAATTAAACGGCGGGTTAGAAGGATTAAAATATCTTGCTACTGACGATATTCATTTAAATTTTGGTCTTGAGTGCATTTACGATAAAACCTTTGCTTTGCGCCTCGGTTATCAAACTATGTACGAATCTAAAAATATTACTGCCGGTGCAGGGGTCTATTATAAGGGACTTAAATTTGATTACGCCTTTTCCCCCTTTAGTTTAAATTTGGGGAGCGGGCACACATTTTCGCTTGGTTTCGAGTTCTAATTTTACGCTAACTTAATTAGTTCTTAGTCCCGATTAAGTCGGGATTGGCTCCTTATTCTCTGTTTTTTGAGGTAGTGGCTGAGTAATTGTTCTGAATAATTTTGTAATATGAATACCAAAAAATGTTATTACAGCATAGAATTTGAGCAATGCCGGAGCATCTTTTTCTAAAATTATATAATACAAACAGCGTCAGACTTTGACCATTAAAGTAGATTGATCATCGTGTCATAATCTAAACGGGATAGAAATAAACTTGTTACCTATTTTTTGATTTTCTCTGTACGGATTACTCCGGTATTTTTTTTATACCCAACCTCTAATTTTGCACGCTTCTGCAACTCTTGCAACACCAACAATCATAGCTGCTAATCTTGGGTGCACATTATTACTTTCTTGAGCGTTTATAACTGAGCGGAAAGCCTTTTTAATTTTAATTTCGAGAGCTTTGTTCACACCGGCTTCTTCCCAAAAGAAAGAAGAACTATCTTGAACCATTTCAAAATAAGAAACAATTACACCGCCTGCACTGGCAAGAATATCCGGTAGAACTTTAATTCCGCGTTGATGTAAAATAATATCTGCTTCCGGTGTAGTTGGTCCGTTTGCTAGTTCACAAATAATTTTAGAATTAATTTTTTCTGCGTTAAACTCATTGATAGCATTTTCAAGAGCAGAAGGATATAAAATATCAGCTTCAATTTCAAGAGCTGAATCTCTATCAATTTCTTCGGCGCCTTTGAAACCTTTAATTTTACCCGTTTGAAGTTTATGCCGTACAAGCTCATGAACATTCATACCGTTAGGATTATAAAGAGCTGAAGAAGAATCAGAAACCGCCACCAATTTACCTTCGCTCAAAATTTCGGAATGCAGCAGGGCTACTCGTTGCCCGGCGTTCCCAAAACCTTGAACAATGAACCTTTTTGGTGGAATATTATAATATTTACATGCTTCAAGAACAGAGTAAACGCCCCCTCGAGAAGTTGCATCGCGTCTGCCTTCAGAGCCGCCAATTTGCAACGGTTTATCGGTAAGAATACCGGAAGAATGTTTTCTGACAATAGTTTCATACTCATCCATCATCCAAGCCATAATTTGCGGATTTGTATAAACATCGGGAGCAGGAATATCTTTTTCTGTACCTATAAAATCGGCAGCAGCACGGATATACGCCCTCGAAATATTTTCGAGTTCTCTTTCCGAAAGAACTTTAGGGTTGCAAATTACTCCCCCCTTGCCTCCGCCTAACGGTAAATCAACGACGGCAGTTTTCCAAGTCATCCAACATGCAAGGGCTCTAATAACATCAACAGTTTCATCGGGGTGAAATCTAATACCGCCTTTTGCAGGACCTCTTGCGGTATTGTATTGAATTCTGTATCCTTCCATTATTTCAACCGAACCATTATCCATTCTAACCGGCATTGTAAAAGCAAATTCCCTCTGTGGTTTCAGAAGAAGATTTAAAGTTGCATTATCCAATCTGATTATTTTAGCGGCTTCAATAACCTGTTGTTTTGCCGTTTCAAAAGAATTATAAGAACTCATTTTTTATCTCCTTTTCCGGGTTTAGCATTAGGATCCCCGGGAGTAATTACCGGGAGGGAAATTCTATACCAACATTTTTTGCAAACTAAGGCACGGTCAACCTTTAGAAGAACTTGTTCCCAGCTGCTCAATGGTGCTTTACAATGTGGGCATTGTTCTAATGGCTTTTCATTATTCTCTTTGTTTTCACTCATCTTCAACCTCTTCTGAAGGTTTAATAATAATACCCATTTTTTGTCCCGCATTCATTTTAATTATTAGCGGTTTCTCTAACCTGATTAATTTGACGAAGTTATTTTCATCTTCGAAAGGCAGGTTTCTTATCCAATTATAATCAATATGACAGTTTTTATCATTCTCGGTAATTGTAAAGTAAGCTACGGAAAAGGAAGTCAAGTTTTGGAAGAAATGAGAACCTTGCGAAGGCGTTACTTTTAGATCTTTAAATTGACACTCTATAATTGCTTTTGCACCGGATATTTGCGACCAAACAACGGGAATACCTAACCACTGATCTAATGAGCCCCATCTGCCGGGACCGATAAGCAAATAGGGGCGACCCTCTTTTACGAGCTTAGAATTCATCAAATTAATAATTGTGGCTGTATCGCGTGTTTTTGCCCTGTCAAAATGCTCGGGGTCAATAAAAACAATGTCAGAAATTTCATTAATTACGCCATTTCCCATAACTTCGTTGCTACGGGCAACAAGCGCCGTGTTTTCATATTTCTCGAGGTTCATTTTTTCTGTTTCGTGGCTTACTACAATAGGACGCATCTGAAGCACTCCGAAATCAACGGGCTCACCGCGTTTCGTATTTAAATTAACGGCAAATTCTATTTCAACTTCTGCACCCATGCCCCAACTACCCATATCAAGCAGAAGTTCAAGAATATTTGCTAACGGAAAAATTCTATTTTTGAGTATAGGTGCAAATGTTACTAATCTTGCACCTACTCTTGAGATGCCGTCATAAATTGAGTGGTTTTCAAATGAGTATGTAGAGGCAACAAAATGAAGTGTACCGTCTTGTTCTGCAGTATCGAGAGGATAAAGTTTAGTTCCTGACTCATCAGTGTTTGATTCATCATCTTTATTTTGCAAAAGCGAAAGTGCGTAAAAATCTTGCTGGCTTGATTTTAAAGCTGCATCTACAGAGTGAAATTGAATTAACCTGCCGGGATGTTTTGGGCTGAACCGAACGGTTTCGCCCCCTTCAACAACCATTTTACCAAGTCCGAGAGCAACAGACACAATTCCGTCTTCCGTTTTCTGAGGGGGGAGGGGGTAGAAATTATACGATTTTGCAACCCCCGAAAAAGTTGGGTAAAACCTTCCGTTAAATTGAGTGCCAACCATTTTTTGTATAATCACAGCCATTTTCTCTTCTTCGTGGCGGTAAGAAGTAACTTTTATATAGTTTTTTGCATTACTAAAAAAAGTAGAAGCATAAATTAATTTAATTGATGATACCAATTCGCTAAGCCTTTTAAATGGGTCATGGTCATTATTTGGTATCATAATTGTAGAATAAACGCCGGCAAACGGGTGGTATTGCGAGTCCTCTAACAAACTTGATGAACGAACGGCGAGCGGGGTTCTCACTAAATCGAGAAATGCTATAAGTTGCCCTACGGCTTCTTCGGGAAAAACGGATGCTTCCAAAAAACGCTTTTTAATTTCAGAGTCATTCTCACACTCTAAAGCAAAACCTCGCAAATCATTTTCTTCTAAAAACTGGTCAAATATATCGGTGCCTATAACAATAGCAGGAGGAACCGAAATTTCAATTCCGTCAAATTGCGACCTAATTTGGTAATTGTTCAAAAGAATGTTCAAAAAGCCGAGCCCCCTCGCTTTTCCGCCTAAAGAACCTCCTCCTATTCTTGCAAAGCTATTATTTGGGTCAAAACTTTCTTTTTGAAAATCAGCTATTAAGCCGCGTTGACGCATTTTTCTATAATAACGAAGTGATGTAATTATATGGCTTCTCAAATCATCAACAGATTTAAAATCGGAAACTTTTTTAGGCCTTAATTGGTGAGCTAACCAAAATTCGGTGCGTGCTTTGAACCAATTTGAAAAGTGGTTTCTTTCAGCGTGAAATTGAATTGAATCAACCGGAACAATCTTTAGAGTTTGTTCCATACTTTTTAAATCTGTTGCTCTTGCTATTTCTGTTCCGTCGGGGAGTCTAAATATAAAATCACCAAAACTAAAATATTGTTTCATAAAATTACGAAGGTCGTGAAGAAGGGTAGAAGAACCTTTTCGTAAGAAAGAAGCCCCAACTAAATGAGCCGCATTTTCATAACTTCCGTCACTTGATTGAAGAAGAACCGGAATATCTGAGTGGTGTTTTCTAATTTCGGCGGTGAGTTCAAGCCCGGCTTTTTCTTGATGTTTTCCGTTTCTCGGGAAATCAATATCCGAAATAATACCGAGAATATGCTCTTTGTAATTTGTAAAATATTCCCAAGCTTCTTCGTAAGTTTGGCTCATTAAAATTTTAGGACGGGCGCGCATACGCAAAAATTTATGAGAAAGATTAATACCTTCGCCTACTAATCTCTGTGATTGTTGAATTATTTCGGTATAAATAATCGGAAGAAAACTTGAATAATCTCTGATATTATCTTCAATTAAAATAATTGATTGTACGCCTACAATCTTAGTATCATGGTCGATATTTAATTTATCTTCAAAATACTTGATAATTCCGATAATAAGCCTGAAATCACCTTGCCAAATAAAAATCTTGTCAAATACAGAAACATCAGAGTGCCTAAGAAGGTCTGCAAGCTCCCTGTTATCAAAGGCAAGAAGAACAACGGGAATTCTTATATCTAAGCCGGCAAATTTGATGTCTAACTCTTTGATTAGCGATGCAAGTTTGACCGGGGGAATATCTTCAGTGTGAAGAGTGATTATAACCATATCAAAAACCCTCTCTTTAAGAAGGGTTATTGCTTCGTACCCTTTAGAAACTCTTGTAAGTTCGGGAGCGTGACTTAGTTGAAGACTCAGGTATTCGTTTCTAATTAACTCATAAAGCCTGCCGTCTTCTTCAAAAAGATACAAATCATAAAGCGATGAAACAATTAGAATATCCCTAATTCTTTGACGCATTAAGTTTTGGAAACCTTGAAATCTGGTTCCGTAACCGTGCTCAACCCAATTAGTATCTAAGTGATTCATATATGCAATTTAATTTGTGAAAAATTATGATTCCGGTATGTAATTCTAAAATCTATTAGAGAGCAATTAAAACCGGGCAGCGGTTTAATGCTGCCCTGCGTATTTAACTTACAATGATTCAATTATAACAAAATTATAATTATACGACACCTTGGTCAATCATAGCATCAGCAACTTTAAGGAAACCGGCAATATTTGCACCGTTAACATAATTTCCGGGAGTACCGAATCTATCGGCAGCCGAAACGCATGATTTATGAATAGAATGCATAATCATTCTGAGCCTGTTATCAACTTCATCTCTTGTCCAATTTAATCGCATGCTGTTTTGAGTCATTTCAAGACCGGAAACTGCAACACCTCCTGCATTTGCGGCTTTACCGGGTCCGTAGAGAATTTTAGCGTCCAAAAATACCTCAACTCCTTCAAGAGTAGTGGGCATATTGGCACCTTCGGCAACCACATAAACACCGTTTTTAATCAGATTTTGTGCATCTGCACCGCTAATCTCGTTTTGTGTAGCTGAAGGAAAGGCACAATCTGCTTTGTGGTTCCAAAGTGGGTTGGCGGGCAAAGAGGAATCAATATTTGAGTAAACAGCTTCTTTGTATTTTTCAGCGTACTCTGAAATTCTACCTCTTTTAACATTTTTAAGATGCATAACAAATTTGAGTTTTTCTCTATCTATTCCTTTTTCATCGTAAATATAACCGTTTGAATCTGAGAGGGTAACAACTTTACCGCCTAAGTCAAGAATTTTTTCAACGGTAAATTGAGCCACATTTCCGGAACCCGAAACAAGGCAGATTTTACCCTCAAGCGATTGATTTTTAGTTGAAAGCATTTCGGAAGCAAAATAGACGCATCCGTAACCGGTAGCTTCGGGTCTGATAAGCGAACCGCCCCAATTTAAACTTTTGCCTGTTAATACTCCGGTAAATTCGTTCTTTAATCTTTTGTATTGACCAAACATATATCCAATTTCCCTTCCGCCTACGCCTATATCACCTGCAGGAACATCGGTATTAGGACCAATGTGACGGGCTAACTCGGTCATAAAACTTTGGCAAAATCTCATTACTTCATTATCTGTTTTACCTTTTGGGTCAAAATCTGAACCGCCTTTACCGCCCCCCATTGGGAGGGTAGTAAGACTGTTTTTAAAAACTTGTTCAAAAGCAAGAAACTTAAGAATACCTAAGTTAACAGAAGGGTGAAAACGCAAGCCGCCTTTATAAGGACCGATAGCGCTATTCATTTCAATTCTGAATCCCCTGTTAACTCTAACATCACCTTCATCATCTAACCAGGGTACCCTAAACATGATAACTCTTTCGGGCTCAACAATTCTTTCTATAATTTTTGCGGAGCGGTATTCGGGATGTTTTTCTAAAACTAATTCAAGTGAATCTAATACCTCTTGAACTGCTTGATGAAACTCGGGTTCAGCCGGATTTTTTGCCTTTAAATCTGCCATAAAGGTTTTTATATACTCAGACATCTATCCTCCGTTGGAAATGTGTGTAGTTTGTTGTTAATATATTTTTATTTTGATTGTGTGAGTTAATTTTCGAATTTGTTTTAGTGGGGCAAGTGTTGATTGCTTCAACGAAGTAAATAACACAGAATGAAAGGGCATTAAGCCGGATTTTTTTCATAATTAAAAATTGAAATAAAATTTGCTTTATATGTTTGAGAAAATTACACATAATTAATTTATTATTTGTAAATTTTTTTTATTTCGGACAATAATTTTTTATCACTTAAAGTTTGAATTATATAAATAATCAGGTATCAAAATCATGTTAGATAAATGGAATGAACGGTTTAGTTCTAATGAATATGCATACGGCAAAGAACCGAACATTATTTTTAAAGAAGAATTAGAAAAACTTAAACCCGGAAAAATATTACTGCCTGCAGAGGGTGAAGGGCGAAATGCGGTTTTTGCGGCAAAACTTGGATGGGATGTTACAGCTTTCGATTATAGTGAAAAAGCACGAGAAAAAGCTCTTAAACTTGCCGAAGAAAATGGCGTACATTTTAAATACGAGATTTCAACTATCGAAGATTACGATTTTAAAGAAAACGAATTTGATGCTATCGGTTTGGTATTTTGTCATATTCATGAAGATGAAAGAGAGCAATTACACCACAAACTTGTTCATTCACTCAAACAAAACGGTCATATAATTATGGTTGTTTATGATGTAAACCAATTAAAATATGGTACCGGCGGACCAAAGGAAAAAGAGTTTCTCTACACTTTAGAGAATTTAGTTGAAGATTTTATTGACCTTGATTTTGTTAGTCTCTCTTCTGAGAAAATTGATTTGTCGGAGGGTTTATTTCACAAAGGTACATCAGAGGTTATAAGATTTACGGGGAAAAAAGAGGAAAATAATTGAAAAAAATACTTTTTCTTTCCTATTTCTGGCCCCCCTCAGGCAAGGCAACTCTTCACTGGCCTTTAAAAATGATTAAATATTTGCCTCAATCAGGTATTGAACCGGTTGTATTAACAATTTCGGAAGATACATTCACTCAGAAAGATGAATCCTTGCTGAAAGAAGTATCTCCGGCGTTAAAAGTAATAAAAACAAAAAATTGGGAGCCGTTTAATTTTTATAAAAAATTTTTGGGAAAAAGGAAAGACGAACAATTAATAGCTTCTGAAACTGTATCGCTTGAAAATAAAGATTTAAAGCACAGAATTTCACTCTGGGTGCGGATGAATTTGTTTGTGCCCGATGCAAGAGTGGGCTGGTGCCCTTATGCTATAAAAGCAGGAATTGATGAAGTAAAAAATAACAATTTTGAAGCAGTTCTCAGCCTTGGTCCGCCTCACTCGGCACATTTAGCCGGACTTAGAATTGCAAAAAAGAGCGGGCTAAAATTCTACCCGATTTTTATTGACCCTTGGGTTGATATCGTTTATTATCGCGGTATGAAAAGAAGCAATTTAACTTTAAAAATTGACAATGCATTAGAGAAAAAAGTTTGTCAAGAAGCTACAAAAGTTATTTTTGTTACCAAATCTATGCAAAATGATTATATCAGTAAGTATCCGTTTTTGGAAGGAAAATCGGAGGTTTTATATTGGGGATACGATGAAGATAATTTTTCGGATATCTTTATAAGTGGTAAAAGTGAAACAAAAACCTTGATTCATTCGGGAAATATTTTTGATTATCAAAATCCGAAAAATCTTTGGAGAACGATAAAACAGCGGATAGATTCAGGTGAAAAGATCAGATTAAAATTTACCGGTACAGTTTCACCCGTTATTAAAAATGAGATTTCAGCTAACGGATTGGAGCCTGTTACTGATTATCTTGGGTTTTTGTCATATCAGCAGATGCTTAAAGAATTAGTTTCTTCTACCTGGTTATTGGTTTGTGCAACTGAAAAACGGCATGTTCCGGGTAAATTGTTTGAATATTTACGAAGCGGACTTCCAATCTTAGCTTTCGGTGATGATAATGACGAAGTTGATTCAATTTTGAGAGAATCAAATGCAGGTCAATTGTTTAAATATGATGATTCTGCATATACTTTTTTTGAAACGGCAGACTCATTTAAAACTGATTTAATGAGTGTAGAAAAATTTGAGCGGCGAAATATCGCCGCCCATTTAGGGAAAATTATAAAAGGGGAAATTTAATAAATTTTAAATTCCTTAATAATTTTTTGGATTTCGGCTTCGGTAATATTATTTGTAGTCCCTTTATTTTCTTCTTTCTTATTGTCCTCAACTTTAGGGTCATAAGTATATTTTTGAGAAAGGGGAGGGTTGCCGGCTCTTGCCCTTAACCTGTCTTCGATATCATCAATAAAACCGGAACCTGTTTTATTAGAAGAAAGAGATGAAACTGAATCACCGTGATTGACCGGATTTGTTTCAAAAGCAAGATATTTTACATTCATTAAATGTTTTGCGGTAACATTTTCTGAAATAATAGAACCGCCCCAAGTTCCGGGACCTAAAGTTAGAGAAGGATTTAAAGAGGTGGTATAACCAACAGCACCTATTGATGCAACGGTGTTAACTAAGATTCTAAAAGCGGGTTTTTCTAATGCAAATTTGAGAATAATTGCCGGGTCATTAGAATGAATAACCATTGTGTGCCCAATACCGCCAAAGTTTAGTAAATCAATACATTTATGGCATCCTTCCAACCAGCCGTTAACAGTATAAAAAGCGAGTATAGGAGAAAGTTTCTCGTAAGAAAGTGGGTCTGCTTTTCCTACAACAGAACATTCGGAAATTAAAACTTTTGTTGAAGAGGGAACACTAAAACCCGCGTAATTAGCAATCCAAACCGCCGGTTTACCAACAATATCAGGGTTAATTCTACCATCTTTTAGAATTGCCTTCGCTAAAAGAGCTTTTTCTTCAATTGAAGTAAAGTAACCACCATTATTTTTGCACTCCTGAATAACATTTTCTCTGAGTTGTGAATCAACAATTATAGCTTGTTCAGATGAGCAAAGAGTTCCGTTATCAAAAGTGGTTCCGTAAATGATATCTTTAACCGCTTTTTTATAATTAGCTGTTCTTTCAATAAAAGCAGGAACATTGCCTGCACCAACTCCGTAAGCCGGTTTACCGCTGCTGTATGCGGCTTTAACCATTGGATTACTTCCCGTTGCTAAAATTACGGCGATATTTTTATCTTTCATTAAGGCATCAGTGCCTTCAATAGTTGGGTTTGTAATGCACTGAATCAAACCTTTTGGAGCACCTTCTTTTTCTGCAGCTTCTGAAAGAACTCTTAATGATTCCGCTGTTGAATTCACTGTTCTCGGGTGGGGCGCAGCAACAACTCCGTTTCTGCATTTAACCGAAATAATTGCTTTAAACATTGCGGTTGATGTTGGATTAGTTGAAGGAACTAAAGCAGCAACAACTCCCATAGGCTCGGCAATCTTTAGAATTTTCCCGTCGTTTAATGATTCAATAACACCAACGGTTTTAATATCTTTGATTGATTCGTAAACATTTTTTGTGCCGAACTGATTTTTAATTACTTTATCTTCCCATTTACCGAAACCACTTTCATCTGCTGCCATTTTAGCGAGTCTTTCGGCATTTGCAAATCCGGCATCAGCCATAGCTTTAACAATGCGGTCAACTTGCTCTTGAGTAAAATGTTTAAATTCTTGTTGAGCTTCGCGGGCTTTTTTTGCTAAATCGCGTGATTCTTGAATTGATAATAAATCTTTGTCTAAACTCATTTTAATTTCCTTTTTACAGATTGTAAAAATATTTAATTATAATGAGAAAACAAACGGTAAGAAAAACGCAGTTAACAAATTTAGTGGGTAGATGCGATCCCGACTGGGTCGGGAGCAGTGAAGGGTAAAGGG
>JACSRR010000195.1 GCA_014879635.1 Ignavibacteriaceae bacterium
CGTGGGCTCGGAGATGTGTATAAGAGACAGGATAATAATGGCTATTTTTGCAAACTCAGAAGGTTGAAGACTAAAAAATCCTAGATTTATCCACCGCTGAGCACCGTATATTTCTGTTCCGAAAAGCAAGACTCCTATTAATGCTAAAGTAGTTAATATTGCTATCAAAAAATTTACTACTTTTTTCTTGAAAAGCTTTGGATTTATTACGGTTATAAAAAGGAAAATTGTAAGTCCTAAAAAATAGAAGACAATTTGATTGGTAAACAGTGATGACAGCTCTGGGTCAGTGAAAGTAGTTGAGTATACAGTTGCAGCTCCAATAATACATAATAAAAGTACAGGTAGCAAAAAGCTCAAATTAATGTTTGCTAGTTTTTGAATCTTAAACATAAACAAATTATACAGTTTATTCCAAAGTCCATTAGAATTTAATTCCCTAGCTTAATGTGCTAAAATCAACCAGTTTAATTTTTGTAATTTCCAATGTCAGATAAAATAATTCAAAATTCTACAAGAACACCTATTGTCGCCGTTATGGGGCACGTTGACCATGGCAAGACTAGTTTTCTTGATGCAATAAGAGGCACAAAAGTTGCCGATAAAGAGGCAGGAGGTATAACTCAAAACACTCGTGCTCATGAAGTTGTTACAGATAGTGGTTTTAAGATCACTTTTATTGACACGCCTGGTCATGAAGCGTTTAGTAACATGAGATCAAGAGGGGCTCAAGTAACAGATTTTGTTCTTCTAATTGTTGCTGCCGATGATGGTGTTCAACCCCAGACTAAACAATCAATAGAATTTGCAAAAAGAGATAAAGTACCATTAATAGTTGCAATAAATAAAATCGATATTAAGGGAGTTAATATTCAAAAAATTAAAACCGAATTATCTAGTTATGGAGTAGTTGCGGAGGAATATGGAGGAGATACATTATTCTTTGAAATATCCGCGCGAGAAAAAACTGGATTAAGTGAACTGCTAGACGGAATTCAATTACTTTCCGAGGTGCATGAGCTTAAGTCAGTAGAGCCGCGAGAAGGTACACTTGCGGAGGCATTTATACTAGAGTCATCATTGGACAAGCAAATTGGAAATGTTGCTTTATGCATATTAAAAAGTGGGAAACTAAGCAGTAAAGTTTTTGGAGCTTCCAAAGAGGGTTACTTTAGAGTCAGAAGTTATTTAGACCACTTACAAAAACCAATAAATTCTGTAAATGAATCACAGCCATTCTGGGTAACTGGATTAAGAACTACACTTCCAGCGGGAAAAGAAATTTACTGTGTTGAATCAGAGGATCAGGCTAGAGCCCTAGTTAAGTCATTAAATGTTGAACAAGAAGTTAGTGAAGTTAAGTTGCAAACATCTGATGATTCAGATAAAGAAGCATTGTTTGCTCAAATGTTAATTAATAGAGAAGAGGTAAAACAAGGAATTGAAATGAAAAAACTAAATGTGATTGTGAAAGCTTCAACAGAGGGAACTTTAGAGGCAATTTTAGAATACATAAAAACTATAAAAAACGATGAAGCAGAAATAAACATTCTTGCATCAGGAACAGGTAATGTTACTGAGGACGAAATCACAAGGGCGAAATTAGCTCACGCTATTATAGTAACTTTTCAATTACCAACACCAAATAAAATTGCAACTTACGCAAAAAATGAAAAAGTATTAGTTCGAAACTATGATGTAATTTATCAAATGTTTGATGAAGTAACAGAGGTTCTTAATAGTTTAGGTGAACCAGTTGAAGAAGAAGTTGAAATTGCAAGAGCTAAAATAAAGCAAGTTTTCACATTATCTGATAGCTCAAAAGTTTTTGGAAGTGAAGTTACAAAAGGATTAATGCTTAAAGGGTATAGAGTGAAAATACAGAGAAATGTTGGTGGAGATATATACGAACTAGGCAGAGGGAAGATTACTTCTTTGCGAATAAGAAAAGATGAGGTTCGAGAAGTTAAAAAGGGACTTGAGTGTGGTATTGTTCTTGATAATAAAGTTGAAGAAGAAGTTCAGGAAGGCGACGAAATCATCGCATTCAAACTAGAATCATCTTATTAAAAAAGCCCTTTCGGGCTTTTTTAATCTTCAAGTTTTTCTAACCATTTTTGTACCTCTAAAGCTGCTTTGCAGCCTGCACCTGCAGCAGTAATTGCCTGTCTATATTTATGATCTTCTACATCTCCAGCAACAAAAATACCATCCATAGAAGTATGTACTCCATCATCACTTTTAATATATCCTTCATCAGTTAGTGCTATTTGGTTTTCTAGGAAGTCTGTAACAGGAATATGTCCAATCGCTAAGAATACACCATCAACTTCTAATGACTTTTCTGAATTATCTTGGTTATTAAAGAGTTTTATGGAGGAAACTTTATTTTCACCCTCGATTTCTCTTACCTCAGTATTATAGAGTACCTCGATTTTAGGATTATTTAATGCCCTGTTTATCATAATCGGGCTTGCTCTGAATTCAGCTCTTCTGTGAATTAAATAGACTCTTTTTGCAAATCTAGTTAAAAATGTTGCATCTTCCATAGCACTATCACCCCCACCGATAACTGCAACTGTTTTTTCTTTATAAAATGCTCCATCACATGTAGCACAGGTAGAAACCCCACGTCCGTAAAATTTATCTTCTCCCTCAACATTCAGTCTTCTTGGTGTTGCTCCGGTTGCTAATATAACCGAATCTGCTTCGTATTCGTTTTCGTAGGTTTTTACAATTCTTGAATTCTTATTATTAATAACTTGTGTTGCATTTTCAAAAACAACTTCTGCTCCAAATCTTTTAGCCTGTTCCATCATATTATTCATTAGCTCTGGGCCTTCTATTCCCTCTATGAAACCAGGAAAATTTTCTATTTCTGTAGTGCTCATTAACTGCCCCCCCCAAGTTATGCCTGCAATTACAAGTGGTTTTAGGTCGGCTCTAGCTGCGTAAATTGCAGCTGTTAGTCCAGCTGGCCCAGATCCAATAATTATTACTTTTCTTTTCATAATATTATTCTAATTCAGGAATATTCTTTTTTATCATCTGATCATAAAACTGTTCAGGTCTTGCTCCAAGAATGCTATCCACAGGCTGTCCATCTTTAAAAAGCACTACTAAAGGAATACTCATAATTCCAAATCTATTGGAAGTTAGCGGATTCTCATCTGTATCTAATTTACCTACTTTTAATTTTCCATTATATTTTTCAGCTAATTTCTCAACTATCGGCGCTATTGCTCTACAAGGTGTACACCATGTGGCCCAAAAATCAACAAGCACAAAACCTTCTTTTGTGTTCTCATCAAAATTTTGATCAGTTAGATGAAGAATTAATTCATCTGAAGCATTTGTTTGCTCAGATGGAACTCTACTAGCACTCATTCCCATATAATAAATTTAAAATTTAAAATGATTAATTAACTTATTTTAAAAAATTTAACTACCAAATCCTCAAACTGTTTTTTCTTGTCAGCTTCCGTTTTTTTATTAAAACATTCGTTACACTCATCCTTAAGTATTGAAATTGCAATGCTGGATAGAGCAGCTCTTACTGCTTGTATTTGAGTCACAATTTCAACAGTGTCTCGACCGTCTAGAATCATTTTCTCAATTCCGGTAATTTGACCCTTTACGCGATTTAAGTTTTTATTGATTTTGATATTTATTTTTTTACAATCAATTTCATTCATAAAACAATAATACCCCCAGGGGGTATATGTGTCAATGAATATTTTTAATAATTGTGAAGTTTGGACAAAATTCTGCTTTAACTATACAATATTATTAGATGAAAAATCACTCAAAATTTATAACAATTTCATTTGTTTTCTTAAATATCGCTTTATTAATAATAAGCAATTTCTCCCTTCCGTTTTTAGATAATATAAAAATACAATATGTACCTATTGGAGTAGCAGTAGGTCAATCCCTGCAGGAACAACTAGATGAATTAAATCGTCAGATTGAGGAAGTTAAGCGAGAGAAGGAAGGCTTGCAATCACAGCTTGACCAAAATTCCTACATTATTAATGGGTACAGTTCTGAGCTTTCCGCATTGTATGGTGAAGTGGAGCTTTATAATAAACAAATCCAAGAGATTGATCTAGAAATAAAACAATTAGAATTAAAAATTGATAACTTAAACAAAGATATAGAAAAACAAAAAGCTGATATTGCACAAACAGAAAATACAATTGTAGGACTTGAGGAAGAGTCGGAATCCAGAATTAAAGATAATT
Organism: Ignavibacteriaceae bacterium; assembly: GCA_014879635.1. Taxonomy (GTDB): domain Bacteria; phylum Bacteroidota; class Ignavibacteria; order Ignavibacteriales; family Ignavibacteriaceae; genus BA9. The sequence continues at coordinate 4,245 of JACSRR010000195.1, forward strand.
ACTTTAATTTTAGACTTTATAGGTCAACAGACGACGCAAGTACAGTATTTAATTTAACAAATATAAATGCCTTTTTTAAAACCTCACAGTATAAAGAGTTAATACAAGCTGATACCAATGATGTAATGGTAGAACTTGCAGAATTAAAACAGCAATTACAAGATAAAAAACAGGTGCTGAGTGAACAATTAATAGAAGTTAATAAAGATAAGGAAATTGTTGATGTAAAAAAATCAGATTTAGCAAAGAAAAAAGAAGAAGCTGACATTAAAATAACAGCGTATCAAAATGAACTGAATAATTTACAAGCCCAAAGCAATGCGGCTCAAACAAGACTCTTTGAATTTGATGATCAACAGGCAAAAATGCAGGCAGAAGCAAATAGAGTGCAGCAAGAAATCTTCAACAGCTATGTTCCAACAGACGATGGTCAATACGTAGTATCGGGAACCTATATTGGTAAACAAGGCTGTACGGGCTTATGCACGGGAGCACATTTACATTTTATGGTTTATATAAATAACCAATTGCAAAATCCCTGCGGTTACTTAAAAGATGGGATAGTAGATGGCTGTGGGGGTGGTTACTTAGATGCTCCACTTCAGGGTTCAATATTATTCACAAGTGGATTTGGCAATAGATGTTTCTGGTGGGGTGATACATATTATTGCGACTTTCACACAGGAATAGATATTATTGGCTCACCTTGGAATGCACCGATATTTGCGGCGCACGATGGATATGTACATAAATTCTGGGATGATGGCTATGGAGCACAATATATAATTCTCTGTCAAAATAGGGATTGCTCGGGTTTAAAGACTGGTTACTGGCACTTGAGCGAATTCTAAGAATAGTAAGCAATGCAATTATTTAATTCTTCTATCAAATTGTCTATATCGTTTTCGTTATTATAAATGCTCATAGAAACTCTTACGGAAGCTGGTATTTGCAAAACATCTTTATGTAATATTTGAGTGCAGTGATGTCCAGCACGAACACAAATATTATTATCACCAAGGTACTGTGCGATATCGTGAGGATGAATGCCATAGATGGTAAAACTTATAACAGCTCCAGAATTGTCATTATCATCGTGGTAGATCTTTATCTTTTTAATTTGGCTGAGCTTATTTAAGGCATATCTTCGAAGATTCTGTTCATGCGGAATTATGTTTTCAAATCCAATTCCTTCTATAAAGTTTACAGCTTCTCCTAATGCAATAGCATCTGCTATTGGTGGAGTACCGGCTTCGAATTTCTGTGGGCCTGTAGTTGAAGTAAAGTTTTCCTTACTTACCTTATTAATCATTCCTCCTCCAAGCTTAAATGGTTGCATTTTATTAAGTAACTCTTTTTTCCCGTAAACTATTCCAACACCAGTGGGTCCAAACATTTTATGTCCAGAAAATACCAAAAAGTCTACATCCATTTTTTTTACATCGATTGGTACATGAGCTATGGCTTGGGCAGCATCGGCAATGAAAATTGCATTTTTGAGTTCACCTTTTCTAAGTTCTTCAATATCAATATATTTACCTGTTACATTACTCATAATTGTAAAGACCACGACATCGAAAGCTTGTTCAGTAGGGTAATTTAAGTTTCCGTTTTCATATTTAGCGAAGGAGAGATTCCCATTGGTTAAATTTTGCCAAGGTAAAAAGTTGGAGTGATGCTCTATTTCGGATGTTAGTATGTTTGCGCCTTCTGGAATAATGCCACTGGCTAATAATGAAGCTGCAATCAAATTCGTTGAATCTGTAGTTCCTGAAGTAAATACTATTTCATCTTTGTCAGCATTAATTAATCTTGCAATTCTCTTCCTGGCAAGATCGTATTCCTCATCAGCTCTAACTGCAATAGGATAAAGCCCCCTATGAACATTTGAGTTATATTTTGTATATACATCAAGTAATTTGTCTAATACAATTTGTGGTTTTTGAGTTGTAGAAGCATTGTCCAAGAATACAAGTCCTGGAATATTTCTAAATATAGGAAATTGTGACTTTAAATTTTCTGCATTAATCATGAATTGGATTATATCATTATCCTTTTACAGATAGGCGAATGCCTCGCTAGAAACTAATTTAAAATTCTTAGGCTTATTTAAATCCAAAACTAGCAGTCCCTTATTTGTAAAGTAAAATACCAAATTAGATTCCTGATATATTCCAGAGATTTCGTAGTCAGGCGTTAAACTTGTAATTTTTTCTTCCTGACTTCTATCAATTGTAAAGGTATATATGTTTGATCTGGACTCTCTTTCTTCAAAAAATAGTATTTTATTAGTATCTCCTTTTACAAACTGATAACCTTCACCTTTAATATTTTCCTTTAGCGTTCTTAAGTCATCAGTAGATACAGTTATTAATGCTAGGTCAATTAAAGATGTGTTAGGGTTTTCTCTGCTAATTAGAATAAGATTTCCGTTTTCGGAAATATCATGAACTGTAATTTCTTTCCCTTTGATAACTTCTTGGGAAGTTCCATTTTGAATATTAAATAAATATAGTTCATCCTGACCGTTGGTATTATAGCTATATAATGCTACATTCCCGTTATTTGAAATAATCATATTCTCGAATGTTTTACTGTTTACATCTTGCTCCTTAATATCCTGTCTATTGGAACCATCTATGTTCATTATCTGTAACCCTTGCAGGTTCTGTGAGCCTTGCTTAATATATAAATTGAACATTTTCCCCGCTATATAATTTGCAGATAAAATACTTAAATTGCTTGTATCTATTAACAATCTATCTTCAACAGAAGTCTTAACATCAAATACATAAGGAACGTTTAAAGGTTTTCCAGTACGAATTTGTTTGTATGTATTGCTTATAGTGGATTGATAATATAGCTTTTGATTCTCAATACTATAAAATTTACTCTTTAAATCAATAGCTTCGTTATCTGAGATTTCTTCTAGGTTGTATCCATCAAAATCAGATTTAAAAAGACGTTTTGGGCTAGTTTCATTTGTTCCCATAGACATAGGGAATATGGCTATACCTTCTTCTACCAGTCTAAAATTAAAGAGTTGATTTTCCCCTTGTTTAATATTTATCTCATAATCACGAGTTTTATAGCCTTCGGCAGTAACTCTAATTTTATATTTTTTATTTGTATCTAGTTCTTTCACTGCAAATTTACCGTCTTCGGAAATAGTCACTTGATCTTGAAGAATATTTTCAACATAAAACTTTGTATTCAGTACTAAATCTTCTTTTACATAGCTTTTTAGCTCGCCGATAATATCACCGGCAGCAGTAAGTTTTATTTCTGGTATCTGGTTGTTTCCCGGCAATACATTAATTACTTGCGAAATATCTTTGTAGCTAATTGACTTAAAAGAGAATGGCAACTCACCAACTTTTACATTCGAAACTGAAAAAGTTCCATCATCCGATATTTTGTATTGTTTCTCACCAATTATTAGTTCATCGTTTGTAAATTTATAATCTTGGCTTGTTGGAATAAACTTCCCAGAAAGCACACCCGTTAATGAAGATGTTAAGGAGAAGTCTTTACGTGTACTATAATCCAGTAATACCTTTGTTACCTTAACATTTTCGGTTTTATCATCATATCCATCTGCTTTTATAGTAACTGAAGCATCTCCATAGTCCAAGTTGGAGATAGAGTATTGCCCTTGTTCATTTGTCTTGGTTTTCTCAATATTATTTATTAACACACTAGCATTAACTACAGGTTCACCAGTATTGGCGTCTGTTATAAATCCGTTTAGTGTTATTTTTATGAATTTAGTGTCTAAATTCGTTACGGAAAGTGCTAGAAAACCCAAAAAACAAAGGAGAAACAAGCCAAATATTACAACTGCAATTTTAAAAAATTTCTTGCTACTATCATTTTTTAGTACACTTTTAGGTACTATATTATTGGTAGGTTTTGCAGGAGGGTTTTCCGTCTGCAGGCTTTTCTTATCTAATTGAAGACTAGCTTGAGCTCCTATAGGTAAGTGGGAATAGTCCTTAACAGCAGTAAGATCTACAATAGTTGGTTTTGCATCCTGAGCACTGTTTTCAGTTTTTTCAGGAAGTTCTCCAGCTAAAGGAATGTTTTTTTGTTCTTTTTGTTGGTCCATTTGAATATACTAATACTTAGTAAGTATACATTTGCTTTTATTAAGTATCAATTTAATAAATTTAGCAAATAACTTAATTTATGTTTTGATATACTATTGAATACATGAAAACTTTACGATTTAACAAAAATAAGATAGTTGAAGAGCCCTTCACTACGAGTCAAACTCCTGTTTCTAATATAACTGCAGATCCATCTATTTCACTGCAAAATGATAAAGGTACAAAATATATTAAGCTTCCAAATACTCAAGTAAAGAGAAAAAGAAAACTTGGAAAATATTTATTCATTTTGAGTATATTTATTGTACTTTTGTCTGTGGTAGGGGTGTTAGCATACAATTATATTTATACACCGTACTCCAAAATCAAAGCATCTGCAAATGACATACAATCAAATGCAAGCTCATTAATGTCTGATTTTAATAATAAAGATCTAAGCAATATCGATTCTTACTTTGCAAATATAAAAAAAGATATAGCAGCTATTAATTCTGAATTAGATCAGTTTGAATTTCTTTCTACCTTAGAGTTTACAAAAGGTTATTATGACAATTTTCAAGTATTAAGTTCAGTCCTGGATAAGACATCAAATTTGCTTGATTCAACATTGCCTGATTTAAAAAATCTTTTAAAGATTACTGGCTTCAAAACGGAAAAGAGTGACCAATCAACAGTTATAGTTATAAATCCAGAAACTGGAGAAGAAGAGGGTGACAGTGCATTTTCTTTAATTATGAAAGAGCTGCCGCAATATTTAGCACTATACGATTCTATTGAACCTCAACTAATAGATATATTTAATGAGGTAAAAAAACTGGATCCAAACTACATTCCTCAGATCGGCGACAATAATTATGCTGAGATTGTGAAAAAAGTCGATGAGTTTTCAGTAAAATTCCCTACCATATCAAAACAAACAACTGATTTTTTAAGTCATATTCCAGAAATAATAGGTTCAAGCACTCCATCTAGATATTTGGTGATTCTTCAAAACGAAACTGAAATGAGAGCTTCTGGAGGATTGCTAAGTGCTTTTGGAAATCTAACAATAAGTAATGGTGAAATCGGAGATATCAATCTTACCGACATGTGGAATTTGGAGACCCACGTATCTTATGATCTTGGAATTGATGTAGGTTATAGAAATATATATGGTCAACTTGTTTTGATGGAGAATGGCTGTGGAGCTTACTATCTTAGGGCCCAGGATGCGGGAATTTATCCTGACTTAACTGTAACTATGCAAATGCTCTCTGATTATTATAGTGTGGCCAACTATTATTCACCTGACGAATACCCAGACTATGACTACATACTAATAATTAATAATCATTTTGCAGAAACACTTATAGGATTGTTGGATCCATTGGAGGTTGAAGGCTTTGGTACTGTAACTGCCGAAAAACTTTATGATTTAATCAAATCTCAAACAGATAGCGTTGAGAACAGAGGTAATCCAGAGAGAAAATCTATTATTAAGGATATTGCAAATGCCGCTAAGAAAAAACTATTTGAATATAAACTCGAAGACATGTCTCATTTAATCACAGCAATGGTTACTTCAATACAAGCAAAAGATTTAGGTATTTATGCGCCTGACAACACAGAGTTAGAGGAGTATCTTAGATCTTATGGCTTTAGCGGCGAAACTGCACACAATTTTGATGGCGATTATTTTCAGCTTAGTGAAGCACAAAATTGTGCCCTAAAGATTAATAGATGGCTAAGAAATGATGTAACTCAGACAATTAATATAGATAATAATGGTTCAATATCTAAATTAGTACATACAAAATGGGTACAACCTGAGATCTATCAAGACTCGTATCTTGATCAATATGATATGAGCGGAAGATTCCTTTACCGAGCATGGGTTAGATATCTTATGCCAAATGGTGTAAGTAACGTTTCATCAGATGGATATGATTATTCCGGGTATTTGTATTATCTTCCAGTAGAATACTATGACGATGTTGTTCAAAAATATGTAAGTGATAATATTATTCAATTCGACTCAAGAAGAGTTTCTGCCGAAACGCCAATTCCAGAAACACAGTTGAATGTAACTTATAATCTGCCGGAATCACTAAATTATAACGACAAGGGTAGTTACAAATTACTTGTTCAAAAGCATCCGGGAAAATCTTGGGGAGAATTAAATACTGTAATAATTAATCACGAGGGACAGGAATACAAAGTTGAATTTGTACTGGACAGAGATAAAGTCGTAACCTATAAAGATGGAGTAATAACTGTAGATAATTATAATAAGAGTTTAGACTTTATTCTTAATCTTGTTGACGAAATTCCATGGGATTCAATTAAGAATGAGTAAGTGTTGGGGAAGGAAGACCTTCCCCGTGATAGTTCCACTTTCACCGGCAGATTAATCCCACCAGTGACATCCTTTTGTGCGATCTCCACAGTGGTGACCTTGGCCATCACAACCAGGGCACTCACATGAACAGTGTCTTTCGCCCTTCAGGAAACTGCGGAACTTTTTCACTAACCAGACCATAGCAGTTTCTCCTGTTTAATCGGTCTGTTACTTTATACCAACAACAAAAAGCTTTGTAAATATTTATTTCTGTAAGTACCTATCAGCCATAACATCAGCAGACTTTTTCAAAGGTTGCCACCATTGTTTATTGCTTGCATACCATTCAACAGTTTCCTTTAACCTTTCCTCTATTGGCTTTAATGGTTCAAACCCTAACTCATTCTTAGCTCTTGAATAATCAATTGCATACCTAAAATCATGTCCTTTTCTATCTCCAACAAATTGTATTAATTCCTTAGGTTTATTTAGTAGCCTTAAAATTTCCATTACAATCCAGATATTTTCTCTTTCGCCGTTTCCTCCTAATAAATAGGTTTCTCCAAGCTTCCCTTCTTTTAAAATCAGTTCAATTCCTCTACAGTGATCTTCAACGTGAATCCAATCTCTGACTTGCTTACCACTGCCGTAGACGGGAATTCTTTGATCCATGAGCGCTCTAGTTATTGTCAATGGTATTAGTTTTTCTGGATAACAATAGGCTCCGTAATTATTTGAGCAGTTTGAGATGGTTGCTTTTATATTGTAAGTATCAATATATGCTCTCACTAAATGATCTGAAGATGCTTTGGAAGCAGAGTAGGGACTTCGTGGTGAATATTTAGTATTCTCGTTAAATTTGGGTTCTAAGGTTTTCAGGCTGCCAAACACTTCATCTGTTGAAATATGGTGTAATCTAATTCCAGGATTTTGTCTTACGACTTCCAGAATATTAAAGGTTCCATTTATATTTGTATTGATAAAATCGGCGGGGCCTATAATTGATCTATCAACATGAGATTCTGCAGCAAAATGAACAACAAGATCGATGGAATTGTTTTTAATTGCCGAATTGATCTGATCAAAGACCGTAATGTCTCCTTTTATAAATTTATACCGGGTGTCTTTAGATACGTCTTCAAGATTTTCTAAATTCCCCGCATAAGTGAGTTTGTCGAAGTTTACAATTGTATCGTCTTGATTGTTTTTAATCCAGTAACGGATAAAATTTGATCCAATAAACCCAGCACCGCCAGTCACTAAAATGTTCATAGGTAATTAGATTTTATGTACTTTTGTATCATCGCTAACTTGCTTTTAAATGGGTAATGCTTTAAGGCTATTATTAACCAGGCTTTAGAAACTTGTTTTTGTCGATTAAAACTTGAATTTTTATTGGTTGATTGCATATAGTTGTGTCCAATGACTGTATTTGGATTAAAAATAACTTTCCATCCCATTTTTTTTGCACGGATGAACAATTCAACTTCATCAAGATACATTTTTATTCTGTTATCGTATAGGCCAATTTCATTTAGCATTTGGGTTTTATACATTATGCATGCTCCTGTTACACCAAATACTTCTTTTCTTTGGTTATATTGCCCTTCGTCTTTTTGCATATACCCTATGTCGTAGGCTTGCATAAATCCATCAAAGTATATTCCAGCGGAATTAATTAAACCTTCATTCTTGTTTTTCCAAAATTTGACCATAGGTCCAGCTGCACCCACATCATCGTCACTAAAAGAATTGAGCAACTCAGAAATTAAGTTATCGGCAGCATACGTATCTGGGTTCAGAACTACTACATAATCTGCTTTATGGTGATTTATTGCATATTCAATTCCTATATTATTTGCACCAGTTAAAAAAAGATTTTTATCCTGCTGTAGAACCTCAATATTTTCAAAATTCTCACGAATAACCTTAACAGTATTATCACTTGAAGCATTATCCACCACAATAATGTTTATGTCAGTATAGTCCTGATTTTTTAAACTCTTAAGGCAGGGTAAAATGTCCTTTTCATTATTCCAAGTTACAATAATTATAGAGACTGCAGGGTTCGGTTGCATAATTAATACTTTTAAACACTAGAAGCAATATAAAAATTCTGCTAGTATAAAATAAGCTGGTTTGTTAATTAATACATAATATCATATTAAAACATACACCCAGCACAAGCTTTAATTAAAGTAAGTTATGGCAAGTTTAATAGATTTTTTAGTCCCAAAATTATACGCACAAGAAAGTGATGCTATCTCACAGCCAACCTTTGGCGAGATAACTGCAGGTACCGGTTCCACTACAACCTCAAGTGTACTTTTGAATTGGGAAAATCCTACTGTGAGAGTTGGAGATAAATTTAAAGTTCGGGTAGAGGTAAAAACGGGAGATTTGAAGGTAAGTGAGTACAAAATTGTTATTACCTATAATAAGGATTTTTTGAGTGTTGTTGATAAAGATCCGTCTAGTCCTGGAACTCAAATTACAATGCTTGACACATTGCTGACAGTTGCTGACCCTTCAACAGACAATATTGCATCAGAAGGAAGGATTTCTGTTACAGCTGCTGCGGCATCAGGTACAGATTATCAGGTTAACAAAGAGGTGATTGAGATTGAATTTCAGGCGCAGAGTATTGGAACAAGTAAAATCCAAGTTGCAACAGCCGTTGACGGTACAAGGTTAACAAGGCTTAATGGTCAGCCCATTGCATTTAATGTTAATGAAGTAAATGTAAGTATTGCGCAGGCAATAGCACAAAATCCTGATCCTCAGCCAGAGCCAACTACGCCGACAACACCTACTCAACCCACTCCAACACCAGTTCAAGAAACACCAGTTGCAGTCATCCCAAATACAGGTATATCGGATAATCCAAGCTTTATGCTAAGTGTCGCATTGGGCATAGGCTTTATTTTTACTGGTTTTTCCTTGGTATGGGGTAAATTTAAGAAACAGAAGTAATTGCTTGTATATTGCGCTTTACGCTTTCCTTTGTTAAAATAAATCGCTTAAATTTGCACGTATAAATGAAAACCCAAAAGCAAGATAATGACAAAACAATTGAGGTAGAAGGTACTGTTGTAGCAGCTCTTCCTAAATTAGAATATAAGGTAGAAATTGACTTTAAAGGAATAAAGCATACCTTAACTTGCCACGTTTCTGGAAAAATGAAGACAAGATTTATTAATCTTGAGTTGGGTGATAAGGTTTTAATTAGGATATCTCTTTATGATATTGATAGAGGGATAATCTTTAGAAGACTGACATCAAGACAGAAGCCTGTTTTTTCTGAAGTAAATAAAGGTTGAATTTATACTGTAATTTTGTTATAAATGCACGACGTGCATTTTGTTGCCTAATTTAAGTAGGCAAAGGGATTAAACAATTAATATATTTTATATAATAAATACATCTGGCTTTTATGGCTAATGTATTTTATAATTCGGAACATGAAAGTAAAAGCAAGCGTTCAAAAAAGATGTAGATATTGCTACATTGTAAAAAGAAATAAAAGAAAGGTTACAAACGGAAAAGTTGAGTTTAGACCTACTTATTATGTATATTGCAAAGCTAATCCCAGACATAAACAAAGACAGGGATAATCTCTTATAACTTAAATTTAATATAATATGGCAAGAATAGTCGGAGTAGAAATACCAAATGAAAAAAGAATTGAAGCATCTTTAAGATATATTTATGGAATAGGATTAACTACTTCCAAAAGAATTCTTGAGGCTACAAACATTGATCCTAACAAAAGAACAAAAGATTTGTCAGAAGCAGAAATAAGAAGATTATACAAATATAAAGAAAAAAATATT